>JALHEL010000162.1 GCA_022837205.1 Leptolinea sp. | reverse complement strand
GAGTTTTGGACGAAAAGCCAAGCTCAACAAATGGCACAAGCTTATATGGAATTTATGGGGATCTCTTCCGCAGAAGAACTGCTGGCAATCTCTGCCGAACGGATCGGAGATTCCACACAGGATTTTACACAATATACCAAATTGGGTGCGGCATCGTATGAACCGAGCGTTGACGGGAAAATTATACGGGATTTTCCGCTTGTATCTGTTCAGCAAGCCGAGTTTAAAAAAATACCCATGTGGATTGGTATGACTCGGGACGAAATGTCTTTTTTGACATTTTCCATCCTTTCCCGCCGTTGGGGGCTGGCAAAACTCATGGAAGAGGGGACAGATGAGGAGTCGGCTGCGCTTCGAGAAAAGATTATAAAGATTTATGACGAAACTTATGATAAGGATGACGCAAGAATTCAGTTATATTCGGACATGGTGATTCGCGCACCGTTAATTTGGTATGCCGAAGAAGCCTCTCAGACCACTCATGTTTGGTTCTATCGAATGGATTGGAGCAGTCGAATAATGGATAAACTCGGTATAAAGGCATTTCATTCTTCCGATTTACCGTTTTTCTTTGGTAATTTTAATTTCCCGGCTAACCGAATATATTATCAGGGGAAAGAAGAAAAAAAGATTGTAAAAACGATCGGGCGCAGCATCCAAAGGGATTTGGCTACTTTTATGGATTCGGGAACACTGCCCTGGGAAACTGCGAGTGAGAGGTTTATCGGGAAATGTTACGGTGATGAGATCTGCTATGAGGAGATAATGCCGAAAGAAATTCGTGATTATTGGAGGCAAACAACTTATCACGAACGATCTTTTATTTCCGCGTGGCAGTCAAACAACAAGGGGACAAATCAATAAATTCCTTGAATTTAGAATTAAAAGATGTGCTTTGAAATATATTTATATAAGGATGGGATCCCTAAACTATAAAGAAGGATGCCCGGGATTTTGCACGGTACGATGATGATCAAAAAAGTTCTTAATGACATGGAAGTCGTACCGGCCAGGTAAGTCAGATAGTCATCCGGAAACCCGGGAAGAAGTATAGCCAGCGCAAAATTGATTGTAAATTGTTTTTTACTGGTGTATTTATCGAAAATCTGCCGGTATTTTTCATTTACGAAAATGGAAAGAACGACTTGCCCGTATCGCTTTGCGAGCAAAAAAGCGAGAACGGAACCGATTAAGATTCCAATATAGCTATAGAGAAAACCTCTAAAAGCACCGAATAACAGAGGGCTCACAACCAGCATAAGGCTGCCGGGCAAAACAGGGATGATAACCTGTATCGCGATATAGACGGTCAAAATAAACGGTCCCCAGGCGCCGAACCGCTTGATAAAATGAGTCAAATTTTCCTGTGAAGTGAACAGATTATTTCGGTAGCCATAGATTGCCATGATTAAAATAAGAACACCTGAAAGCACCTTGAGCACATTCAATGCAATCTGGATTCTTTTATTGATTCTCGGGTTGATAGAAATTTCCATCGGCCTTATCCGTTTCCTTGCTTTATTTTTATCATAGAATTTGAAAAAACCGTACCTTTTCAAAACTTAATCTTCCGAAACTTATGATTGTCAATGAATCTGCTCCTTGTAGAATCGATATACGTTTTTCCGCGGAGACTTGTTGCAGAAGAAAGATTAAGATGATATTAACGAAAAAAGGAGAGGAAAAGAGGGCATTTTTCTTTAAAATTGTTCTGCCCTCTTTATGATGACCGAATATCTTATCGTTTACTTTTATTGGAAATGTTTCTTAAATTCTTCATTTACCGAATCTTTAACTAAAGCAATCAAATGATCGCCGGCTTGAAGGATGGTATTCCCTTTGCAGATTTGTAGTTTTTTATTGCGAGAAATCGAAATGACCAAAGATTCTTCCGGAAGGCCTAAATCCGATATGCATTTGCCGACCGAAGGAGAATTTCCCTTGATCTCGAATTGCACGATGGAGTATTTCTCTTCGCTCAGCCTTAAAAGAATGGTCATATCCTCAAAGTCAATTTGTTCCATGGCAATCTTGCTGATCAATTCTGCCTGATTGATAACCATATCGATACCGAATTGCTTCGTATAAAGCCAGGCGTTCAATGGGTTGTTGACTTTTCCGATAACTTTTCGTACCCCGAATTCATATTTTGCCAAGGTTCCGACAGCAAGATTGGCTTCGTCCGCACCGGTGACCGCCAACAGTACATCCGCTTTCTCGATTCCCATTCTTTCAAGGACCGCCGGGTTGCTTCCGTTGCCTAAGAAAACATTTTCTTTGCCGAATTCCGCTTCGAGCTTTTTTGTAATGGTCTCATTGTAATCAATGATTTTCACCTGATTCCCGTTTTCTCTGAGCAGACGGGTAATATAGATACCGACATTTCCGCCACCCACAACAATTGCGTTCATGTGCTACTCCATTCCGATACTGTGTTTAAACGCATTGATCTGACTGCGATCAACGCAAACGAAAAGCACATCGTGAGCTTCTAACTTCGTGCCAAAAGTGGGAATAAACGAGGAGTTCCCGCGTTCAATGACAACCACCTGAACCTGTGCGACTCTGAAAAAATCATGGACGGTGTGCCCTTCCATCATGGCATTGGCTTCCACACGGATCAAAGAAACATCGTTATGAGCGAATTCCATAACGGTATCCAGCGGATTATGGCTGAGCAGATTCAGCGCTTTGTCAATTCCCCAAGTTGTGGTAGAAATTGCACGAATTCCCAACCGGTTGTAAATTTCGACATTCAACGGGTCGTACAGACGGGCAATTACGACCGGTACTCGGAAAACCAACCGTGCCATCCTGCCGATGACCGCATTTGTCTCATCTTTGCTGGTGCAACTTACGACGCCGTAAGCTGTTTCGATCCCCGCTTTTATTAAAATATCGCGGTCAAAACCGATTCCGACAATTTTTCCGCCGGTGTATTTTGGGGATTCCAATCGCCAAAAAGCTTCCGGGTTCGAATCGATTACCGTGACGTCTTGGCCCCTGGCAGAAATTCGGAGTGCCAATCCGGCACCCATTCTTCCGCAACCGATAATGATGACATTATTCTTTTCCATTTTAGGCTTTCCTCTTTTTCCTGATAAGCGCTTTACGTATCTCTTCGATCGCAATGATGATGAATGGCAATGCGGATAAAAACAGCCAATCACTCAAGAAAAGCGGTTCTGTTCCGAAAATTCTCTGCAAAAAAGGAACATAAACAATCATTAAAATGAGTCCGATTTCAACAATAATACCGCGAATCACTAATTTGTTTTTGAATAAGCCGACTTTGAAAATCGATTCGAAGTCGGTCCGGCAATTCATTACCATACCAATCTGGCAAAATACAATCGCTGCCAAGGTCATTGTGGTGGCCTGTCGATAAACAAACCCATCTGCGGCAAGCGGAAGTGCCGGCCAACCGTTACGCCAATTGACAAAGAAATAGGCTGCCATCGCAAAAACGGATTCCAACATCCCATACCATAAAAATGCTTTTACGATCACGTTGCGATTCAACAAACTTTCACTCAATTTTCGGGGCGGTTTTTCCATAATTCCGGGTTCGGGAGGTTCCGTTCCCAACCCCAGTGCGGGTGTCATATCCGTTCCCAGATCGATCGTTAAGATTTGCATAACGGTCAGCGGCAAGGGGATCAATCCGCGAGAGAACAAGAAAAAGGCGGATGGTACGGCTTCGGGCATGTTACTGTTTAGGATATACGTCAGGAATTTACGGATATTTTGATAAACCGTACGTCCTTCTTCGATTGCTTTTACAATCGAAGCAAAATTATCGTCCAGCAGGATCATATCAGCCGCTTCTTTTGCGACATCGGTACCGGTTATACCCATTGCAATTCCGATATCCGCTTTTTTCAATGCCGGCGAGTCATTGACGCCATCACCCGTAACGGCGACGATCTCTCCCATCTCCTGCAGACAAGATACCACCTGGTATTTTTGTTCCGGTGCGACCCGTGCAAAAATCACTTCATCTTTCAGCGCCGCTTTCAGATCATCGTTACTCATTCTGCTTAATTCGGCGCCCGTTACAATCCTCGGATGCTCCTGCTTAACAATACCGATTCTTTTACCGATACTCTCGGCGGTTAATCCGTAATCTCCGGTGATCATAATAACACGAATCGAAGCTTTGTGACAGATTGCGACAGCTTGCGCCACTTCCGGCCTGGCGGGATCGGCCATTGCGATCAAGCCGACAAAGGTCATATTTTTTTCGATCAAGTCGGGAGTATATTGGCTCATCGCTCGCGGCAGCGAACTCGATTCACTTAAATCCCGAAAAGCAACCGCAAGAACTCGTAAGCCTCTTCTCGCATAAGTGTCATTGATTGCCATCAACTTTTCCCGATCCGAATCGGTCAGCGGGATCTTCGTCCCTTCCTGAATTCGATCGGAGCAAAGTTCGATTACTTCTTTCGGTGCCCCTTTGACATAAGCAACCCGCCGGTTATCGACCTCATGGATCGTAGTCATTCTTTTTCTTGATGAATCAAATGGCAGTTCACGTATTCGAGGCTGTTCTTCGTTCAAACTTTTTGGATCAAGGCCGCCTTTGCGCGCCACAACTCCCAGACAGGCTTCCGTGGGATCACCCAAAACAGTATATTGCGGACTGTTTTCATTCGGCTCAATTAAGCGGGCGTTGCTGCACAGACCGGCCGCGGTCAACAAAAGGCGAAGATCTTCATCTTCATCCGCGGTAACGGCTTTGCCGCGATACCGAATCTCTCCCTCCGGTGCATAACCGGTACCGCTTACTTCCAGCTCG
>JALHEL010000161.1 GCA_022837205.1 Leptolinea sp. | reverse complement strand
CTTTTCTAACTTCCTATAAGGGATGGAAACCACAAAGCTCAAGGAATGGATCTCGCTGTACGAGAACTTTTCTAACTTCCTATAAGGGATGGAAACGAGTCGACGTGCTCGACGTATACATGGCGAGCATACTTTTCTAACTTCCTATAAGGGATGGAAACTTATATAGCAATATACTTATATGACAATAGGCCTTAAGCTTTTCTAACTTCCTATAAGGGATGGAAACAACCGCGCCACGCGACCTTTTCCTTACGCCGTCTCCCCTTTTCTAACTTCCTATAAGGGATGGAAACTTCGCCGGGCCACCTCTATGGGCGTTTCCCTGACGCCTTTTCTAACTTCCTATAAGGGATGGAAACCCGTTGATTGAGGCGGCAACTACTGAGGCTGAGTTACTTTTCTAACTTCCTATAAGGGATGGAAACGAAATTCCAGTTGGCGGGCTCGTAGTTAATTTCGCCCTTTTCTAACTTCCTATAAGGGATGGAAACGCAGGATGTTTAATATTTTTAGTTTTTTTTATAATCCTTTTCTAACTTCCTATAAGGGATGGAAACACGGCGATATCATAAACAACGTAACAAAAAATAGTGCTTTTCTAACTTCCTATAAGGGATGGAAACCGCTTACGGCGGAGCAAATACAAGCGGTGGCTGTGGCTTTTCTAACTTCCTATAAGGGATGGAAACCTTTTTCCGCTGTCACTTCAAGGGTTTTTTTTCTTTCTTTTCTAACTTCCTATAAGGGATGGAAACTGGAAAAGATAGAAAAAAGGGAGGTGAGTGTGAAGCCTTTTCTAACTTCCTATAAGGGATGGAAACTCTGAAATCGCCCGTTTGGCAGATTGTGAAATCGGCCTTTTCTAACTTCCTATAAGGGATGGAAACATGCGCAAAGGGTTCACGCAAGCAGAGATCGCAAGGGACTTTTCTAACTTCCTATAAGGGATGGAAACCCCTTGGAAATGGCGTAGAGGGACTCAGGGAATTTTCTTTTCTAACTTCCTATAAGGGATGGAAACCTCCATTGGAACGGCGTGAATGGGTACTGAGACGTTCTTTTCTAACTTCCTATAAGGGATGGAAACGTGTCGACGTGCTCGATGTATACATGGCGAGCATAACTTTTCTAACTTCCTATAAGGGATGGAAACAGGAAGTATAAAGCGAGGTTCACGGCAGGGCGGGGCGCTTTTCTAACTTCCTATAAGGGATGGAAACGCCCCACGCATGTCAGCCCTGTATAGGTCAGCCCCGCTTTTCTAACTTCCTATAAGGGATGGAAACTAGGCATTGTTTCGGGCAACCACGAGCGCCGTACAGCTTTTCTAACTTCCTATAAGGGATGGAAACCGAAAACCATTAGCTATTTATGCGGCGTTATTAGCAGCTTTTCTAACTTCCTATAAGGGATGGAAACACAGGCACATAGCCGTAAGCTGTATATGAATGCTGGCTTTTCTAACTTCCTATAAGGGATGGAAACGCACGCCCGGCGAGTAGAAAAATGCAGTGGGAGGTACTTTTCTAACTTCCTATAAGGGATGGAAACGATTTAGGAATCACAAAAGAAGATTTAATCCCCTTTGGCAACTTTTCTAACTTCCTATAAGGGATGGAAACCACTGCCACCATGTGGGATCGGCTGATAGTGGTTCCCCTTTTCTAACTTCCTATAAGGGATGGAAACGCCCCACTCATGTCAGCCCTGTATAGGTCAGCCCCGCTTTTCTAACTTCCTATAAGGGATGGAAACTTATATACCAATATTATTATATAACAATAGGTCGTACTTTTCTAACTTCCTATAAGGGATGGAAACTGCAATCCTCTTTGGGGAGATTATTCATTTTCTTTCCTTTTCTAACTTCCTATAAGGGATGGAAACTGCGCGAGTATGGTGTTTTTCTGGAAACAGAGCCGCTTTTCTAACTTCCTATAAGGGATGGAAACTGGAATCATTCAGCCCAGCCCAAAATTCGTACTCCACTTTTCTAACTTCCTATAAGGGATGGAAACAAGATAAGGATTGTATAACAGCAGAACATATTAGAGCTTTTCTAACTTCCTATAAGGGATGGAAACGCGGTCTCAAGGGTTCGTCAAACTCAAAGACACCATCTTTTCTAACTTCCTATAAGGGATGGAAACTTATATAGCAATAGGCCTAAAGACCCATCTTTGCAACTTTTCTAACTTCCTATAAGGGATGGAAACATATCACAGGCCCCGCTTATCAGGGCCGCGTAATTTCTTTTCTAACTTCCTATAAGGGATGGAAACAAAAGATAGATCGAGGGGTGGGGGCTTCGGCCCTTGCTTTTCTAACTTCCTATAAGGGATGGAAACCAAAACGAAGGAGGTGAGCCGGTGAATTTGCAGGAACTTTTCTAACTTCCTATAAGGGATGGAAACCAAGAAATAAAACCGCAATGTATTGCACTGGATGAACTTTTCTAACTTCCTATAAGGGATGGAAACCAAGCTAAAAAAAGGAGGCTGGGAAATTGGCAATTACTTTTCTAACTTCCTATAAGGGATGGAAACTGAAATTAGAGAATGCTATTGATCGAGCAAATAGTAACTTTTCTAACTTCCTATAAGGGATGGAAACATTCTAGGTGTATTACATTTTCTATGCAAACCACATCTTTTCTAACTTCCTATAAGGGATGGAAACTAACACTTACAGCGGCCTCTCATGTAGCCTTTCTTGCTTTTCTAACTTCCTATAAGGGATGGAAACAAGGTCATATCCTAAATGTAAGCCAGGGTTTCCCGAACTTTTCTAACTTCCTATAAGGGATGGAAACTCGTTATGAATATCGTAAACCTACTTTGTTCACCTCCTTTTCTAACTTCCTATAAGGGATGGAAACCACTTCCCATAACAACAATAACAATAAATAATCCCACTTTTCTAACTTCCTATAAGGGATGGAAACTTGATAAAAATTGTTCTAGCAAAAGTACCATCAATTCTTTTCTAACTTCCTATAAGGGATGGAAACTCCGAAATGCGAAACTAGAAAGGAGGCTGAGAATTTCTTTTCTAACTTCCTATAAGGGATGGAAACTTCGCTTCTGGTATTTTCATTTATGCCGTTTTCTGGCCTTTTCTAACTTCCTATAAGGGATGGAAACTTCGTGCGTTTCGAGATATGCCTGGGAAAAATGTTTCTTTTCTAACTTCCTATAAGGGATGGAAACATGGAAACCCTTCACGGGGTAAGAAGAGCGGGGCTAACTTTTCTAACTTCCTATAAGGGATGGAAACTGATGTAAATATTTCAAAACCATGTGCATTTTTGTTCCTTTTCTAACTTCCTATAAGGGATGGAAACTAATTTGGAGCAAGCATAGCGCATAAATTTTTACCTACTTTTCTAACTTCCTATAAGGGATGGAAACAAAGATGTCTTGGCCTACTCCGGCGGGACATACTACCTTTTCTAACTTCCTATAAGGGATGGAAACCGGTCTACACCGATAAATTCACGCTGACCAAGGCAACTTTTCTAACTTCCTATAAGGGATGGAAACCATATGGAGGAACTTTTAAGGGGCTATGCGATTGGCCTTTTCTAACTTCCTATAAGGGATGGAAACTTGCAAAGATGGGTCTTAAGACCCATTGCTATATAGCTTTTCTAACTTCCTATAAGGGATGGAAACCAATCCTGCCCAAGTACAATTTGATGATTTCTCACAACTTTTCTAACTTCCTATAAGGGATGGAAACTCGCTGAACAAATAGACGCTGATAACATCAGTGACCTTTTCTAACTTCCTATAAGGGATGGAAACTTTCCTTGATGACCATAGAAATATTCCAAGCAATCTACTTTTCTAACTTCCTATAAGGGATGGAAACATCGACCCATCCTTTCACAAGGTCTTCTATATCCACCTTTTCTAACTTCCTATAAGGGATGGAAACCAACCGAGGACTTAATACCCTTTGGCAAAGCGGTCAACTTTTCTAACTTCCTATAAGGGATGGAAACCATCGAGGTCTGGGAGCCTGAAAGAGCCGTATCTTAGCTTTTCTAACTTCCTATAAGGGATGGAAACTCAGCCTTTTCAAAAGCTTCTCGGGCAGGGGATAAACTTTTCTAACTTCCTATAAGGGATGGAAACTTTTTTCTCCTCTTTTTTTTAAACCTTTTTTAACCGCTTTTCTAACTTCCTATAAGGGATGGAAACTGGAATGATACGTAGCATGCGGGAAATCCTTATGCGCTTTTCTAACTTCCTATAAGGGATGGAAACGATTCGGCAGTGTTTGAATCAGATACGTTTTCCCGGCTTTTCTAACTTCCTATAAGGGATGGAAACGGCGGTCAACTCGAGGGGCTCTTTGTGGCGATTTAACCTTTTCTAACTTCCTATAAGGGATGGAAACGAGGCAAAAATGAGGAGAGGGAGCCCTTAGGGCTCCCCTTTTCTAACTTCCTATAAGGGATGGAAACTGCCGAAGCACAACGCCCGGCACGCACGATTCGCCGCTTTTCTAACTTCCTATAAGGGATGGAAACCTCCCAGCTTGCGGGCGGCTTCCTGCGTGGTGAGGGTCTTTTCTAACTTCCTATAAGGGATGGAAACTCGAGTTTTCGTGAGCAGCCAGTTCCTGCTCGGCTACTTTTCTAACTTCCTATAAGGGATGGAAACGATATCCCCGCGAAGCCGTCAAGCCACTGGAAGTCTGACTTTTCTAACTTCCTATAAGGGATGGAAACTCCGTCTCGCCTTGGCTATAGGAGCCACAAGAAGCCTCTTTTCTAACTTCCTATAAGGGATGGAAACTT
>JALHEL010000160.1 GCA_022837205.1 Leptolinea sp. | reverse complement strand
CCGCGCTGCGCAGTGAACGCGCTCCGATTGTACTTTTGGATCGGTTACCCGATTCTCCGATTCCGCCCGAAGTCGCACCCAAACAATCGACGTTGGGATTCATGCTGCCTTACACCCCTTTGCATGTGTTGCTCTTTGATGCGATAGCTCCGGATACGGAACTTCTGATCATGACCAGTGCAAATATCTCCGAAGAACCGATCATCTGCGATGAAACGGATGAGGATATGCGTAAACTGTTTGCATTAAGCGACTGTATTTTGACTCACAATCGGCCGATTATCACCCGAATCGATGATTCCGTCATTCGATTTTTACCGGAGGAAGATCGCCCGATTCTGAATCGGCGCGCTCGCGGCTATGCTCCGGATCCGATCCGACTGGCTGAGGCTTTCCCGCAAATCTTGGGTGTGGGCGGAGACCTGAAAAATACTTTTTGTCTCACCCGTGACCGTTACGCCTTCCTCAGTCAGCATATCGGCGATATGGAAAATGTCGAAACATCGGCTTCGTTTGAACAAAACTTGGATCATTTCCGGCATCTTTTCCGAATCCGTCCGGAGGCAATCGCCTGCGATTTACACCCGAATTACTTTACCGTTCGTTTTGCGGAGCGCTATGCGGAAAAAGAACGGATACCGCTTCTTCGCATTCAACATCACTATGCGCATATAGCCTCGGTTTTGGGTGAATACGGGCGTTTCTCTGCCGAACCGGCGATCGGCTTGGCTTTCGACGGAACCGGGTACGGGAGCGATGCGACGATTTGGGGCGGAGAAGTGTTGCTTTGTAACGCCCGCGGTTTCGAGCGCCTGTTTCATTTGCAATCTTTTCCGTTACCGGGCGGGGATGCAGCCGTGCGTCATCCGGCACGTCAGGCATTGGCGTTGCTGCACCGGTTGGAAATTCCGTGGACGGATGACCTTCCGCCGGTCAAAGCGCTAAAAGAAGAATCGGTGAATGCCCTCGGCGTGATCGATCACCAAATCCGGCAACGCATCAACTGTACGGAGACTTCCGCCATGGGCAGGCTTTTTGACGCTGTTTCCGCTTTAATCGGCGTATGCCAGAAAATTAATTACGAAGGGCAAGCCGCGATCGAACTTGAATCGATCGCATCCTCGCTGCCGGATTCCGGGTATGAATTCCCGACAGAAGGGGATGAAATCAAACTCAAACCGCTCATCGAATCCGTTTTATGGGATTTCAGGCACGGGATCAGCCAAGAAATGATTTCTGCAAAATTTCATCGCGGACTGATCGATTTAACGGTTGAAATCTGCATTAAAATCAGAAAGAAGATCGGCGGTAATCCGCCGGTTGCGGTCTCCGGCGGTGTCTGGCAAAATCGGATTCTTCTTGAAGGGGTTCGAAACAGGCTGACCGCCGAAGGATTTGAATTATTAATACCGCATCAGGTACCGCTCAACGACGGCTGTATCGCGTTCGGACAGGTAATGATCGCCAAAGCGATCCTCGGGGAGAAATAATTATGTGTCTCGGAATTCCGGGAAAAATTATTAATATTTATGATGAAGACGGGCTCAGGATGGGCAAAGTCGATTTTAACGGTGTCCGGCGCGAGACCTGTCTGGTCGGTGTGCCGGATGCCAAAGAAGGTGAATATGTGATCGTTCATGCCGGCTTTGCCATCAGCCGAATGGATGAGCAGGAAGCACTCGAAACCATTCGAGCACTGGATGAAATCGATGGACTCAGCTGTTGACCTTACCGCTTTTCGAAATCCGGAAAGAGCCGATCGGATTCTGAAACGGCTGAAAAATGAGATTACCCGACCTTGGGTGATCATGGAAATGTGCGGCGGGCAAACCCACGCTTTAATGCAATCCGGTATCGATCAATTGCTCGCGTCCCAAATCGAATTTATCCATGGCCCGGGCTGCCCGGTCTGTGTTACGTCACTGGCTTTGGTGGATGAAGCGATCGCATTGGCCAAGCTTCCGAATGTGATTCTGACCACCTACGGGGATATGCTGCGGGTTCCGGGTTCCGCAGGGAATCTGTTTGCCGCCAGAGCACAGGGATGTGATATCCGAGTCGTTTACGCCGCATTGGATGCGCTTAAAATCGCCCGCGAAAACCCGGATAAGGAAGTCGTTTTTTTCGGCATCGGATTTGAGACGACGGCACCCGCAAACGGTATCAGCATTTTGCAGGCGTACCGAACAGGAATTCGGAATTATTCCGTCTTGGTTTCACAAGTTTGCGTTCCCCCCGCACTGGAAATGATCCTTTCCTCACCGCAGAATCGGGTCCAAGGATTTCTGGCGGCCGGGCATGTCTGTGCGGTGATGGGCACATCCGAATACATTCCGATCAGCGAAAAATATCATGTTCCCATCTGCGTCACCGGATTCGAACCGATCGACCTGTTAGCCGGAATCGAAACGGTGGTTCGGGATCTGGAAACGGGTTGTTGGAGTGTGAGCAATGCGTACAGTCGCGGCGTTCCAACGGCAGGTACCGCCGGTGCATTGGCGATTATTCATGAATTATTCGAACCCTGCGATCGGGATTGGCGCGGAATCGGAATAATCCCCGACAGCGGTTGGAAATTAAAAGACAAGTATTCTGCTTATGACGCCGAAAAGAAATTCGGTGTTACGGCAACGGAAACCCATGAATCCGACGTCTGCATCGCCGGGGCCATTCTGCGGGGTTTGAAAACCCCACCGGAATGTCCCGCGTTTGCCGCTTCTTGCACGCCGGAACACCCTTTGGGAGCCGCGATGGTCTCCGGCGAGGGGACCTGTTCCGCTTATTATCGTTACCGGAGAAATCATGACCGGGCTTAACATTTCCGAAGGATTCACCTGCCCCGCCCCCATTCAAGCATATGATCGGATTGTGTCCGGGCATGGCAGCGGCGGAAAAATGACCGCCGATCTGATCGAAAAGACATTCCGCAAATACTTGGAAAGCGACGGATTGGCGCAGGGGAATGACGCCGCAAATCTGCCGATCTCCCGACAGGCGAAAAGGATCGCCGTGACAACCGATTCTCATATTGTTTCTCCGCTTTTTTTCCCCGGCGGAGATATCGGAGCGCTGTCCGTCTGCGGTACGGTTAATGATTTGCTGACCTCGGGTGCGGTCCCGCAGTGGTTAACCGCGGGATTTATTCTGGAAGAAGGCTTCCCCCTTTCGGACCTTGAAAAAATATTGGCATCGATGCGGGAACGTTCGGAAGAAGCCGGAATTCGAATCGTCGCCGGTGATACCAAAGTCGTCGAACACGGCAAGGGTGACGGAATATTTATCAACACCAGCGGTGTCGGTTGGATCGTTGATGATTTCCAACCGGGAGGCGAAAAAGCGCAAACGGGAGATACCATTATTCTGAGCGGAACCATCGGTGACCACGGGATGGCAGTGCTGTGCGCTCGCGGTGAAATGGGTTTTGAATCCGATATTCGTTCCGATGTCGCCCCTTTGAATGAGATCGTGAATTCTTTGCGCCGAGCCGCTCCGCATACCCATGTTTTACGGGATCCGACCCGCGGAGGGTTAAGTACAACGTTGAATGAAATTGCTGTTCAAAGCCATGTATCGGTTGAAATCGATGAGACGGCTGTTCCGATTCGTCCCGAAGTAAGATCGATTTGCGATTTATTGGGATTTGATCCTCTGTATGTTGCCAATGAAGGAAAACTGGTCATTTTTGTTCCCGAAGTCGAAGCGCAGGATGCTCTTACGGCAATCCGCGCCTCTCGCTACGGAGAAAATGCCGCCGTAATCGGACGTGTGATCCACGGCGATCGGTCGCCGGTAACGCTTCGAACCGCTTTCGGTACCGGTCGAATTCTTGAATCTCTGCCGGGTGAAATGCTGCCGAGAATCTGTTGATTGGATACTATCGGCGAAAGACGGACATGCAAAATACGGATAAACAACCGCCCCTAATTTTTTCGGGGCGGTTGTTTATCCGTAAACTCTTATCTGGATTTCGGCTTTCGGGGTTGGGTACGGCGCGTGATAAGGGGGCGGAGGATAAGCACCGCGTGTCGGCGGCTGTTGAGGTTGCGGAGGATAAGGAAAAGTTCCCGGACCGGATTGAGCCGGATATCCGGAGCGACTTTCCCCCGGTTGCGGATAGGAAGGATAACCGCTCGATTCCGGTCGCGTCTGCGGATAATGAGACGTTCCGGGCACCGGCGGAATCGGAGGACGAGGAATATTGGGCATGGGGGGCGGTGGAACCTGTGAAGGTTTCGGTTGTTGGGTTTGGCTGCCGGTTTTAACCGCAGGAATCTTTTCGGCGGGAGCGATCGGCGGTTTATTGAATTCATCGAAACCATCGTTAAACGGTTCCGCAGCAGGTGAAGATGATCCGGCCAATTCTTTCTCCATATCCGAAAACGGAATGTATTCTTCTTCCGGTTTTTCCGTTGTCGGTTTTTCTTTTTTGGCTTTCTTAACAGGCTGATCTTTGGACAGTGTTTTTAGCCGTTCCTGTAACGCTTCTTCCGCATCCCGATCCGGAATGATCAATTCTTCTTCACCTTTGATTTCGGGTACTTCTTCGGAAGGAACGGATTCGCTTTCTTCGGCTTTTTCCTCCTGCCGCGTATATTTGTCTTCCTGTTTGGGCTTCGGTTTGACAATCAATCCGGTTAATAGCGCCAATTCAATTTGCGGGTCGGCAAAAATGGACGGAACGATATCTTCCGTGATTCGGCGTTCGGCTTCGGTCCGATATTCCGGATCCAATCGATAACGCGCGATCACAAAAAGCTTCCGCAGTAATACCCGTTTGATTTCAAGCGGGGCATAGGATGCCAAATCAAATACGTCTCCGCTCGTTTCTTCGTCCACTAATTTCGAAATAGCAGTTTTAGCCATCTGATTGGCTTCTTTTTCGGAAATCGTATTCCAGTTGCGGGTACCGATAACTTCACGAAAAGCCGGAAGGACATCCTCTTCTTTAATTTTTGCGCTCTTTGCGTTATAAACGATAATGATCATTCCGATGATACCGAGAGAAATCGCATTGCGATCAATTTCGTTCTCATCGACAATATCATAGGAAAAGCCATCGGATTGAATCGGATGATTGGGAATATCACCTTTCCACGACCAGGTATCCTGTGAAAAATCAAGTGCTTCCGGGTCTACCCCAAAATTCAATCCCGAGCCGATTGAATTCATTTGTTTCTTTTTCCCCATATTTACCTCTTAATCAGCGGATTTCTCAATATTTTTCAATCCTGCCGGTTTTTCTAATTGTAACAAATAAATCTTCCGCTGATTTTCACTTTTCCGAACAACTCATCCGGTAAATATCGATCAGCAAAATTTACCGAACAATCGGATTTCAGATATCTTCCACACAAAACCGGATCGTTCCGCTGATACTTTCACCGGGTTTCAGAATCAATAAATGCGCTTCCTCTTCGAAGCCTTTCGCATAAAGATTATGACAATCGGTTGAATTGGTCTGATTTTCGACACACAGAAACGATTCGAACGGCGGCGTATAAGTGACGCTGTGGGTGAAAATATCCGACGCATATAAAACCATCTTTTTGCCGAGCGCTTCATAAATGATTGCCTGAGGTTTCTTCGGTTCCATTCCGTACCACACCTCATCCAAATTCAATCCGCTGAGCTTTGTAGGCTTGCTTAAATCAGCCGGACTCTTATCCAAGTCGATCAATCTGCCCGTGGGAATCAAATTGACCGCTTCCATCCATTTTTTCGCCGGAACATATAACTTCACCTGACTCTTCAAACCGAGCACATTAAAATAAGGGTGAATTCCGAAACCGAAAGGAAATCTTTTTTCTTGATCCAAGTTGGATACTTTCACCTGAATGGTCAATCCGTCCGCGCCCAAAATATAGGTAAGTTCCAGACTGTTTGCAATCGGAAACAGTTTATAGATCGGATGTCCGGGTAAAATTTCCAATTTGGTTTTCACAGAGATATCATCGTCCGTGACGATCGGTGTCTCAAATTGAAACGGCGTATCATAAACAAGTCCGTGCAGAGAACGACCGCCGTCATTATCGGGCAACACATATTCCGTTCCGTCAAAAGTGAACCGGCAATTCCGAATGCGGTTCGGAAACGGATATAAAACGGGTATGCCGAAGAATTTTGACCCGATCACCGGCATTGGAGCTTGATGCAGAAACTCAATTCCGTCCACCGAGTAACTGCACAAATTGGATCCGAATTCCGGTAATAACTTGGCTTCCGTCTTCCGCACATGATCATTCTCCGACCAAAGGCAGATCATTTTTTGATCGAATACCGGATGCTTCGCAAAATTGTAACCGTACATTAGTATTGTTCCTTTCCGATTGTATGACCCCGAAAACACTGGCAAGGTCCGAATGGATAAAAAGTATCTTTCTGTCGCAAAACGCCATTTCTCGATGGCTTCCGCTGATATAATTATAATCATGGATAAAGATCGGTTGATTAATCCGGGCATCATCTCATCCGATGACCGAGTGGATTTGGCGTTGCGTCCGAAGCGCTTAAATGAAATTATCGGGCAGGATCAAATTCGTGAAAATCTTTCCATATTATTGACCGCCGCCAAGCAGCGGAATGAGCCTTTGGATCATGTTTTATTTTACGGCCCGCCGGGTTTGGGAAAGACCACACTGGCGCACGTATTGGCCAATGAAATGGGTGTCAGCATTAAGGTTACCGCCGGTCCGGCAATCGAACGAGCCGGGGATTTGGCTGCCATTCTTTCCAATCTTCATGAAGGGGATATTTTATTCATCGATGAAATTCATCGCTTAAATCGCGCCATCGAAGAAATTCTTTATCCGGCGATGGAAGATTCGGTTTTGGATATCATGGTCGGCAAAGGACCTTCCGCCCGTTCGATTCGTTTAAAACTCCCGCGTTTTACCGTTATCGGTGCGACCACCCGTCTTTCGCTGGTCAGTTCACCGCTGCGGGCTCGTTTCGGCGCTGTTTACCGTTTGGATTATTACGATCAGCCGGCGATGGAAAAGATCATCGAGAATGCGGCTGTTAAGATGAATGTGACCGTTGACGACGGCGGTATCAAAGAGATTGCCGTCCGTTCGCGCGGAACTCCCAGAATCGGCTTGCGTCTCCTTCGACGAGTCCGGGACTATGCGCAAGTGCGCGCCGACGGCACCATCAACGAGCAAGTTTCACGGGACGCTTTGGAACTGATGAATATTGACGTCGCCGGTCTGGATGATGTTGACCGGCGTGTGCTGTTGACAATTATTGAAAAATACAACGGCGGACCGGTCGGCCTCAGTACGATCGCTGCCTCGATCAGCGAAGAAACAGACACAGTGATGGAAGTGGTCGAACCTTATCTCTTACAATTGGGGTTCATCGATCGGACGCCCCAAGGCAGGAATGCTACGCGAAAAGCGTACGAACATTTGGGGATCCCTTATAATGATCAGAACGCCCCCAAACAAGGATCTTTATTTGAATAACATACGGAATTTAATAGCGAGAATCTTGACCGGTCGATTTACTTTTTCCGTTATACC
Source organism: Leptolinea sp. (assembly GCA_022837205.1). GTDB lineage: Bacteria > Chloroflexota > Anaerolineae > Anaerolineales > Anaerolineaceae > Flexilinea. The sequence goes on along the minus strand of JALHEL010000160.1, from coordinate 1,280 downwards.
CTCACAGAAACAATAAAACAAAATATATGCAGACATCGGATTTTGATTACTATCTTCCTCCTGAATTAATTGCGCAAACACCTTTGGAACCGCGTGATTCTTCCCGTCTCTTGGTTTACAACCGAAAAACAGATGAAATTACTCATTGCCATTTTTATGATATCGGAAATTTCCTCGAGCCGGGAGATTTATTGATCCGGAATCAAACCCGGGTTTTGCCCGCCAGAATCTATGCCAAAAAACATGAAACCGGCGGAAAAGCTGAAATATTGCTCTTGAGACGGATCGAACCCGATACATGGGAAGCTTTGGTAGGCGGGAAAAGACTTCATGAGGGAACGATTCTTGATTTGGAGGAAGGACTGAGAGCCGAAATCGTTCAAGACCTGGATAATTCCCGTCGTTTGATACGTTTTACCGGTCCTTTCGAGGATTTTATGCAAAAAAACGGACAGATGCCATTGCCGCCCTATATTCATAAGCGTCTGAAGGATCCGGAGAGATATCAAACGGTATATTCCCGACAAGATCTGGCCGGCTCGGCTGCCGCTCCGACTGCCGGGTTACATTTTACGGAAGAGCTGATGCAAAAATTGGAAGCTCGCCAAATTCATTTTGCGGATGTCACGCTGCATGTCGGTTTAGACACTTTCCAGCCCGTCAGCGAAGCAGATCCGCAAACCCACCGGATTCATAAGGAATGGTGTGAGCTGTCAGCCGATACCGCAAAAAAAATCACGGAAACCCGAGCGAACGGTCATCGCATAGTTGCGGTCGGGACGACAAGTGCCCGGACTCTGGAAAGCGCGGCACAAGCCGCACTGAAAGCGGGATCGCCGGACTGTGTCATTCCGATCAGCGGAGATACCGGTATCTATATTTTGCCGGGGTATGAATTTCGGGCTGTGGATGCAATGATTACGAATTTTCATCTGCCGAAATCAACACTGATAATGATGATCAGTGCATTTACAAGCCGTGAAAAAATATTATCTATCTATCAGCAGGCAATCGATATGAAATATCGATTTTTTTCTTTCGGCGACGCTATGCTGATTTTATAAAAAAGTTCAATCGTTTTCGGAAAATATCTTCCTTTGATGCGGATCAAATTTCGACCGGCTCTTTACTTGACCGGACAACTTGAACTCGGTTTTTCAACGGCACTTCGGTAAAGTACGTCCTGATATTCGGACTTTTTTTCGAATTCTCGTTGTGCGAAAGGACAGACCGGTAATATTTTCATACCCATTTCTCTGGCGTTTTGAACCACCAATTTC
>JALHEL010000159.1 GCA_022837205.1 Leptolinea sp. | reverse complement strand
TGAAATGGAGATACTTTACTTTAAGAGACATCCATTACCAGAAAAAATGGAAGAAGAATTGGGTGTCAAATATGTCAGTAAAGAAGAATTGTTCAAACGGTCTGATTTCTTGGTGATGATCAGTCCCTTGACACCGGAGACAGAAAAAGCTGCTGGTGTGAAAGAATTCGCTTTAATGAAACCGACTGCTTATTTTATTAATTGTTGCCGTGGGGGTGTCGTCGATGAAGAAGCACTTGTTGAAACGCTAAAAAATCATCGAATTGCAGGAGCCGGTTTGGACGTTTTTGTCTATGAGCCCATTCCTTATGATCATCCGTTACTTTCTTTAGATAATGTGACGTTAACTCCCCATATTGCCGGAGGAAAAGGGAATGCGGCTGAGCGCCAAATTTATACGGTCTTAGAAAACATTCAAAAATATTTAAAAAATGAACCCCTAAAGAATTTGATTTGCTAATTTGAAATAAGGAATCAGATCATAACAAGATAAGAAGTCTTATCTGATTTCCATGCAAAAAGAAGATATTTAAAAATTGAAAAGAGGAGAAAATAGTATGGTCGAAGCAATAAAAATCGGGAATATTTCAGTGATGCCTGGCGAAATGAAGAGAGGCGCAATAGCAATCGGTAAAAATATGTATGGAATTGAAAGAGAATTGCCGGTCATTGTCTACCGCGGCTTGCATGAAGGAAAATGTTTATGGATTACAGGCAGTACTCACGGTGATGAGCCGGAAGGACCTTTTTCAATTAAGCTTTTAATGGATAGGCCTGAATTGGATCCCGCTAAAATGTCCGGCACATTGGTACTTGTACCTGCTTTGAATGTTGAAGCATTAATGGACGGAAGAAGAGGCGATCCGAGAGATGCTTTCTCATATGATATGAATCGATTTTATCCGGGGAAACCGGATGGATATCCTTCCGAAAGAGTTGCTTGGGCATTTCATGAAATTGCTTCCAAATATGCTGATTTACATTTGGCAATTCATTCCGGCGGCGATCATTCAATGCTTTGCCGCGCTTTCTTTGCCCCCGAAAATCCGGAGAGCTTGGAATTGGGAAAAGCACTGGGACCTGAATGGGATTTGGCACTCACAAGCAATGTCGGCGGGACAGGGAATCCGACCTCAGTTTTTGCCGGAATGGGAAAAGGCGCACTGACAGTGGAGCATGGCGGATATTGCCGATGTCTGACAACAGAATTCGTCGAAGTCTGCATGAAATATGTAAATGGATACATTAATATCATGAAACATTATCATATGATCGAGGGTGAAAGTGTTTATGCCGATAAATGGTACCGAGGTCATCAAATTGCTCTTCTTGCAAATGCAAGCGGCCTGTTTGTAGGAGCTGATGTGCCGCTTCGTGAGATGATTAAGAAAGGCACTGTACTGGGACATATCTATAATTTATATGGGGATGTTCTGGAAACACTTACCGCTCCGGCCGATGGGCAAGTATTCGGACTTCGCTATCGTCCCAGCGTCATTGAAGGAGAATGGTGTTGTTTCTTCGGGGCGATCGATGAGATTCGAAACGATCTTATGATTGCGGGAAAAAGCAAATAGACCGGATGGTGCGATCATTTAATTCGATAAATCAGCTGCATCTATTTGCAGATGCAGCTGATCTTCTATAAAAGATCAATAATTTAATCTCATTCGATAATTAAAGAGAAATTAGATAAAGAAAAAGAAAATATGGAAGTTTATCCCCGCAACAAAAGAAATGAAAATGCGTATATTCAGAACGATAAACCTTTGGTTGTAAAGGTACCTCATTTCAATGGCGATTATTTAGTTGACACGGTATATACCGCCATAGAAACCTTGGGGGGACTTAACAAAAAATTCCGTTCCGGCGACTCTGTCATCGTGAAGCCGAATTTTAATTGTCCCGATCCGACACCGTTATCGACAGGATTAGATTTTTTAGCAGCGGTATTTGAGATTTTGACCGATTTCGGTTTGCATATTAAAGTCGGAGAAATGTGCGGTCGGGCTGCATGGCCGACCGAAGACGTTGTTCAAAAACTAAAAGTTCTGCCTGTGATGAAAAGATACGGTGTTGATTTTATAAATTTTGAAAAAGATGAATGGATTCCGGTTGATATTTCCGGTGATTTCTGGAAGGTGATTCATGTTCCCCGGACGATTTATGAAGCGACTCACCGAGTTTATCTGCCCAATATGCGATGTCATTCCTCCGCTCGATTTTCGGGTGCGATCAAACTTGGCGTGGGATGGTTATCTCCTGAAGACCGGGAGATAATGCATCGTGATAAAGACAAGACGGAACAAATGATCGCAGAAATAAATCTGGCATTTCAACCGGACATCATCATCATGGATGGAAGAAGATCAACCGTAGGTTGGGCTGGGCGCGGAGATTATGTTTATCCCAATGTGGTGATGGCATCGGGAGATATGGTGGCGATTGATACCGAGGCAATAAAAATATTAAAACAATATCCGTCGCGAAACCGTATACAAATACCGATTGACGAAATGAAGACACTGACTACTGCTCAAAAACATGGTTTGGGAAAAATGGATTATCAGATCATCGAAATGGAACCGCATTTATCAACAAGAGAAAAGAATAATAATGATCCGGCTGCCATCGCTGTTATGAACGATCTGTAGAAAGTACATTTATTTATAGGAGAACGGTAAATGTTATTGAAAGAAAAAGTCGCATTAATTACCGGCGCCGGTCGCGGATGGGGAAGATCAATTGCGATCGCATATGCCCGTCAAGGTGCATCGGTTATTGCGGTTGCACGTACAAAATCCGAGCTTGATCAGACCGCTGAAATTATTCGTCAAGAAGGTGGAAATGTCACCGAATTTGCTTTTGATATCAGCGAAGAAAACGCAATCAAAGAGATATTTCAATATATAAGCGATCATTTTTCTCAGCTCGATATCTTGATCAATAATGCAGCAGTCCTCATGTTAAAACCTTTTACTGATCTTTCTTTGGACGAAATCGATCAAATTATAAAGATCAATCTTCGTTCACAGATTGTTCTGTGTAAAATGGCGATACCACAGATGATAAAACAAGGAGGGGGAAGCATCATTAATGTTTCTTCCGGGGCCGGTGTGAAAGGTTTTGAAAAGGAAAGTATATATTGCGCCACGAAACATGCCATAGAAGGTTTTTCCAAATCAATTGCATTAGAACTTATGCCGTATAACATCGCAGTAAATACAATAACTCCGGGCGGAAAAAGTCAAAATATTCAAATCAAACCGACGAGTTTAACTCAATCGGAGTTTGAGCTTCTTTCTGCGGAGGAGAAATCAAAATGGACAGATTCCATTGTATCAACGGATGCTTTCGTTTTTTTGGGGATGCAGCGGGCTGACGGCATCACCGGACAGAGAATTCTGGCATATGAGTTTTCGCAACATTTGCACGAATGTGCTTGGCAGCTTGGTCTTGCTGATTTACGTGACGGATTATATGAAACAGGAAAATGGTGATCTGTAACTGAATTAAAAGCGGTAAATAAAAAAAGATACAAACCCACTGATTTGTATCTTTTTTTATTTTTGTTGCGGGAGCGACGGGGTTCGAACCCGCGATCTCGGCCTTGACAGGGCCGCATGTTAGCCGCTACACCACGCCCCCATGAGCGATCCGGCTTGAAAGTGCCTTCCCAAACTCAACGGATTGGATTTTAACACAGGATTGTAAGCAGGTCAAGGCAAGTTCTTTATAATGTTGTTATTCAACCCGTCTCTTGATCTCCGGTCAATATGCCGATTCTATTTCCCGAATCTTTTTGTAGAGCATTTCGTTGACCGGGACCGGAACGTCCAGTTCTTTGCCCATTCGGATCATCGCGCCTGAGAAAAGTTCTACTTCTGTCTTTCTCTTTGCGGCGGTATCCTGTCGCATGGAAGGCATTAATTCTGGTTTAAATCCATCTAGTACATTTAGCCAATATTGAATGTCTTCTTCGGTTAAGTGAATTCCCTTCCGATCGGCGATTTGAATTACTTCCCGCATGGCGGCGATCATCGTATCCCTTTGTTCACCCTTCGCTTGAACCGCCCCATAATTGGAATTGTAAGCGGCGGTCACTTGATTCACTCCGACATTCATCATGAACTTTTTCCACATAATTCGATTCATATCCTCGGGAATGCGGTATTGAATATCGGCTTTTTTGAAAAGAGTTTCCACAGCTTTTACCTTCTCACTCAAGGTATTATCGATTTCACCAAATTCGAGTAGACCTGCTGATGAATAGACGAGCCGGTTTCCTGTGCGAGTCGCATCCATTCCCTGCGCCACACAATAAAGCAGATGATCCATACCGTAGGTATCGCCGATCAATTGTTCACTGGTTATTCCGTTCAGCAATGAAAGAATAATTGTTTTATCCCCCACTTGATTTTTAGCATCGCGAATCGCCTGAGGCAGGGCGGGATATTTGACGGAAAAAATTAATAAATCAGCCGGATTCCCTTGCAAATCAGGAGTGATATAAGTAAAATCGCATTTTTCCCCGTTGCAGTAAATCCCTTCTTTTTGATATCGATCGATACGTTCTCGATCCGCCAGAAACCTTACGTTTTGATTCCCAAGGTGCTTTGCCAATTGGCTGCCGAAAAGAATACCGAGAGCGCCTTGGCCGATGATTGTTATTGTTTTGATTTCCATAATTTTTTCCGTTTCCTGTCAAAAGTGTTCAAATAATGAAATGAAAAATTCCTTCAGACTGTTGCCTTTCTATAACCGAAATGATGGCTCCATTATATTCCGGAAAAGGGAATGATTAAATGCCCGGAAATTACGAGACCTTGGCACAAAGCTACTTGAGGCTTAAAATAACTTTCCGTTCTCCGGCTTGGCTTACCAACATGATTGAAAAGGTTTTTCTTCGATTTTTTGTAAACCGTTTGAGACCATTACAACGAAATCCTGCACATTTGTTACGATGCTGGTGGCGGTCAGACTGCCGCGATCGCTCAGTTTGTTCAATGCAAATTCGGAAATATCGACGGAATAGATATAAAGCGGTCGGACTTTTCCATTTACCACTCGAAAACAGGGCGTCATATTGCCGGTGGCAATCGTATGCAACTGAGTTGCCAAACAGATCACGGTTGTGGCTTTTCGAATGATGTTCCGCATGGCATCTTGCCCCTGATAGACATCCGCGATCACTTCCGGAAGCGGACCGTCATCTCGAATGGATCCCGTCAGAACGATCGGAATTTCTCGCCGGATACAAGAGGCGATAATACCGTTATTGATTTGATTTTCGTCGATAAATTTTCGAATCGAACCGCTGCGTCTGACACGATTAATTAATTCGATATGATGATAATGACCGTTCGGTTTCGATTCCTGCGTATAGATATCTTGACCTAATGCGGTTCCGAAATAAGCGGCTTCTAAATCATGTGTCGCCAGAGCATTCCCCGCCAACAAACCGTGCGCATAACCGTTGCATATCAATTGCGACATTGCATTTCGAGAATCGGCATCGAAAGCACAGGCAGGTCCCATCACCCATACAATATATCCGAATTCTTTTTCATGGAGCAGCAGATGATACAGGGAATCATAATCTTTCGAAAAGGCGGTTTCACGGCTTCTGCCTGCCCGAAATAAGAATTTTTCATTTATCTCTTCAGTGACGGTAAAGCCGGAATTATGAAGAAATATACCTTCTTCCGCATGATCCGTTCGACCGAGAATGACTCGATCTCCGATTTTTAAATTTCGAAGTTCAATTACTTCAAGTTTTCCGCTTTCGCGAATCACTACGCAACAATCCATCCGACTGTCTTCCGCAAGCTTCCATTCTCCGTTGATTTTAAAATATTCGGGGAACATAGAAGTTCCGTGAAAATTATCCGGAGCGACTCCGTCTTTGATCACTTGTTCGGTGTTTACATCGGGCGAATGAACAAACATCGCCTGAGAAAAATCCGGTTCATGATAGACGGGAAGAGTGAATTCCATGATGTTCTCCTTTGAAAAATTATTTAAAATAACG
>JALHEL010000594.1 GCA_022837205.1 Leptolinea sp. | reverse complement strand
TGTCGAAATTGATCTTGATAATCCTGATATTTTTCCGGTTTTAAATATTTTTTTCCGAGAGATATCAAGGAACGAAAACTACGGATAGATACTCTCAGTTGATGTGCCGATTCGACATCATCCGGTTCGGATAGAAAACGATTCCTATTTTCTGCGATCTGATTGAAGTTTTGCTCCATTTTTATCATCAGATCCTGTCGAAAAGAATTTCCTTCAACTTCCGGCCCCGTCATTCGAGCCAACTGCTTCAAACCTTTCAACGGAAAATGCCATAGTACTTTGCCTTTTTGGTCACTGTCCGGATAATACTCTATTTCCGCCGCCGCTCCTTTTTGAAAAAGGATCTCAGAATCGCAAAGTTCATCCACCCATTCGGACAAATAAGGTTGATGCCCCACAATAACAACCGTCTCAGCTCCGGTTTTCTCCAATTCGGATTTCAGTTGTTCCGTATCACCGTCCCCGATAAAATCTTTAAACCGGATATCTTTATTCTCCATACCGGATGTTAAGATCTGAGCGGTTTCAATCGCTCGTATTTTCGGAGAGGACCAGATTTCCACATTATTTCGGTTGCGTAAATAAGCGGCGAGCGCCGGTAGATTGCTTTCCAGATCTCTTTTACCTCTCTCTGTGAGGAACCGTTGTTCATCATCGATCCTCCTTAATCTTTTTCCTTGAATTTGATAAATTTCAACGATAAATACGGCTTAATTCTAACGGATTTCACAATAATGATTCAAAAAGAGTATAAAATTGAAATGGGAACCGTATCGATTTCCCCCTTTCTTAGAATTCCATTAGAAATTCAATCGCCTAAGGCGAAGCTTTCACTTCAAAGACGTCAATCTGTTATAATTTATCCGTTATTAAAATCGATGATTTTATAATGCGGGTTTATTAACTCTTTCCCCGCTGCCGTTGAATAAAAGATGAAAAAATGACTCAACCGATTCCAATATCGGTGCATTTGAGGAGAATTTAATGATAGGCTTAGAAGTTAAAGACTTAAGCGTCACCGTTCATGATAAAAAGATTATCAATCACCTGTCCATTCAGGTTCCCAAAGGGGAGATTCACGCGATTATGGGACCAAACGGAACCGGAAAATCTACCCTCTCCTATACGATTATGGGACATCCTGCTTATCGACCCGACGAAGGTGAAATTCTCTTGAACGATCAATTAATCAATGATTGGCCCCCCGACAAACGCTCACACGCCGGATTGTTTTTGGCACTCCAATATCCGGTAGCGATTCCCGGGGTGACCGTGGCAAATTTTCTGCGGACCGCATTAAATATTCACCGT
>JALHEL010000158.1 GCA_022837205.1 Leptolinea sp. | reverse complement strand
AATTTCGGATGATCTTCTGTCAGCATTAAATTTGTTTCATAGAATGAGCGAATTGTCCCGATGTCTTCCCAGTAGTCATCAAAGGTCCAGCCGTAAACATCATATTTTTCAATTGCATAAGGGATAATATGCTTGCCAAAGTCGGAATAGTCCAGTGCATTCAGTAAGCCGACCAACAGATCTTTATTGAACAGATAAATTCCCATAGAGCCCAGATAAGGTCGTTCTTCGTCATCCAGACTGACCAATTCCTTAAGAACTTCGGGATCTTTGGGTTTTTCCTTGAAATCATTGATTTTGAATTCGGAATCACGCTTCAAAATACCGAAGCGATCCGCTTCATCCTTATGCACGGGTTGAGTGGCGATCGTTACATCCGCATGGTGGTCTAAATGAAATTGAAGCATATCAGCGTAATTACAACGATACAGATGGTCACCGGATAAGATCAGAACATATTCCGTTCGCGATGAGATAATCTCACTCAATTGTTTTCGAACCGCATCCGCGGTTCCCTGATACCAATCATTGTTATCTGTCCGTTGTTCCGCTGCCCAAATTTGAACCCATCCGGAATGAAACCGATCAAACTGATAAGTATCCAAGATGTGTCTGTGAAGGGAGACGGAGTTGAATTGGGTTAAGACCGCAATCTTAAAAATTCCGGAATTGATGCAATTACTGATCGGGATATCAATTAACCGGTACTGACCTGCGATCGGTACCGCCGGCTTTGAGCGCAATTGCGTAAGAGGAAACAACCTGGTCCCTCGGCCACCGCCGAGAATGACTGCCAATACATTATCAAGGGGCAACATATTATCCTCCCTTCACTCTTTCTTTTGTATAGATTGATTCTATCAAAAAATACGATTAAAGGGTCTGTTTACAGAGTAAATTTTTGTAAGAGTTTTCGGCTTTTTGTAAATTTTATGGAAAGAATTAATAAATCGACGTTTCTCATTACTCTGTGGGATCGATACGAAACTTATGGTTAAGAAGATTGCTGAACCAGCCAGATTTTTTCGCCGTCGGAAATAACTTCGATGGTTCCGTATTCATTCGTACTCAATAAAATAGGTTTCCCCGAACAGGAGGAACCATGACAATAAGTTTGTGATAAATATTCTTCCCATTCCCTTTCATTGTCTTTCTTCCCTAACAGAATGATTGAAACGGAAGGGTTCGGATCGTTCAAAGTGTCGATTCGATGAAGCGGGATACCGTTTGGGATATCGATTGTCAAAGATCGGTAGCTTATTATCCACCTTTTTCGCTTGAGATATTCTTGTTGCAAAGTGAGAATAAACGGATCCGTTCGGAGTTGAAATCCTTCGTTCAAAACAACAGGCGTTGGGTTTGTTTGTTCGGCGGATAAACTTCGGTTCTTTCCGTTGAGAATCAACCATTCAGGCTTTTCATCATCACTCCTCAGATATTCGTCTGCCATCCACTCATCCTGGAAATCCAAAATTGCAGCGGCATAATCTGCCGGGTCAAAGGGGTTCTTTTTCAGAAGATTTTGGGCTTGAAAATTTGTAACTCCGTTTGCCACCAGAATTTTTTGAGATTCCGGCAAGCGAATCAAGATAGAGCTTGTATTGGTGCCGCCGGTAAAAGTCAGATGAAGTCGGTGATCCGCTTTTGCCAAAACCTGCCGCCAGCAAACAAGGGTAAAAAGCGCAAGAATGGTTATGCCGGCTTGGATCAAAGTTTCCTTCTTTTGTCGAATCCAGCGATTTCGATTGATCCAAACTGTCAGGATCGAAAAAATAATGATCCAGGCAGCTGAATTTGAAAGATCACTGTATTGAGATGCCCAGTCAAATTTTCCGAAAAAGCAGATTATTCGGATGGTTAATGCCGGTAAAGGATCAACGATTAGGCCGGCAATTTTTCCCAGCGATTCGGATAGTATTGAAAGGAATAACGCAAACACACCTCCGACCATGATCAGGTTTTGAAACGGCGCGATAAGCATATTGACAATCAGGGAAAATATTGCGAATTGATGAAATGATGCGGCAATAATCCAAGTAGTAAATATCTGAGCGGAAAATGAAGTGATCAATATTTCGTTCAGCGTATCCAGAAGAATTTTTTGGACATTATTTTTCAGATGAATTGCTGTAAATCCTTTTTCGATCAGACTATTCAATGGCGGATTAAAAATCAAAATTCCCAGAGTTGCCGTAGCTGATAACTGAAAGCCCACGTCAAAAAGAATTTTCGGTTGAAACATCGCCATCGCAGCGACGGATAAAAGCAATGAATCAACTCCTCCTTTCTCTCTGCCGATGCTCATTCCGATCAAGGCAATTCCTCCCATAATTCCGGCTCGGACGATCGCCGGGTTCGCCCCGGTAAGAATCGTGTAGAAGAAAATAAACGGCAATAGGATTAATGGTGTCCACCAGCGTTTATGAAACGCTCGTAAGACGGATAAAAGCATCCAGATCAAAACGGAAAAATTCATCCCGCTGATTGCGATAATATGAGCGGTTCCCGTGTTTCGAAATGCTTCTTCGATTTCCGCCGGAATACGGCTCTTATCTCCCAACAATATCCCCGCCATCAACGAATTTTCAGGTTCCGGGAATATATCATAAGTTTTTTGCAGCAAATAGGATTGAAGCCGAAAGATTCTATTGAGAATCGGATTCCCCTGTTGTTTTGCAATCAATTCGATTTCGGGATTATATAAAATTCCGGATATACCCGATCGCTCCAGATAACTTCCGTAAGAATTTGGGGCAGAGGCGTCGAGTTTTGTCAATTTTCCGCGGACGGAAAGAAGATCCCCATATTCAAAAGAATTTGTCAAAGAATTGAGAACCGCAATACATTCTCCCCGATCGGGGTCAGAATCCGAATCTTCATTCCGAACCAAACGAATCCGCAACCGTGTCTGTGAATCCGATCGTGTCACGGGACGGTTGATAATCCCTTTAAAGGAAACTTCTTCACCGGAGACTTCGGATAAATGTCCGGAAGGGAGGGGTTGATTTGTCACTGATCCGCGCAATCCGCCGAGGCAGCAGAAAGCCGCCGTCAAAGCGATCATCGCAGCTTTTTTTACCGGTTGATCAAGGACGTATTTTGAAGATTTCTTTCCGCAGATTAGAGCCAAAACAACGAACAAAAGCAGAAATGTCAGCCATATCGGTAAGGGGACACGGATCTTCTGTGAAATAAATAATCCCGCCAGTATACCGAGCAATATTTCGGTTCTGTTCATGAAAATTTCTCAAATGAATTTCATCAAATTATTTTTATTTGTCGCCGAACGCAACAGCTCGGTTGATTATAAATTGGACCAGCGCAACAAAAACAACGGAAAAGACTTTGGTTGCCATAACATCGATTCTCAGCCTTCCGCCGGCGTAAAGAATCAATGTGGATAAGCCGAGCCCGAATAATCCTGTCAGATAGAAAGAGAAGAATCGCTTGCCCATTTTGTCTGTTTTCTTGAAGTTATAAAAACTATTGAGGAAAAAACTTAGAAAAATGCCGAAATGAACGCTGATTACATTAGCGACAAATTTGTTGATCGTCAATTTGTCAAAAAGCAGATAGAAAACAAGCGCATCAAAACCGGCGCTGATTGCACCGATAATTCCATAGAGAATCAGATTTCGCAAAAACGTTCGATCAATTTTCATTCTGTCTGTTTCGATTCTATCATCAGTTCGATTTCTTTTAACAACAAAGGATGAAGGATCGGATTGGCGATCAAAAATTCAAAGGGTACATGAAAGCAATTCGGATCGCCTTTGAGATTACTGACCACAGCGCCCGCTTCCCGCGCGATAACAAATCCGGCGGCGACATCCCATGCCGATAGATGCATTTCCCACATTCCATCCAGCCTGCCCGCCGCAGTGTAAGCTATTTCCAAAGCAGCCGAACCCATCCTTCGTACACCCGCTGTAGTTTGCATAAAATGCTTGAACAGAGGGAAATTATCTCTTCCCGTTTCCGGAATCTTCATGTTAAATCCCGTGGCAAGCAAGGCATAGCGCAAATCTGTTTCCCGTGAAACCTGTATTTTTGTACCGTTTAAATAAGCACCCTTTCCTTTTTCGGCACAATAGCATTCGTGTCGCATCGGATCGTAAATAACTCCCAATACCAGCTCCCCTTTGAAAGCATAACCGATGGAGATGCTGTAAAAAGGCACGCCGTGTGAATAGTTCATTGTCCCATCCAATGGGTCCAAATACCAAACATGTTCTGCAGCGGTTATCGTTCCGTTATGAAGGCCGCTTTCTTCGCAGAGAATGGTATGCCCCGGATAGAAATGATTGATTTGTCGAATAAGGAAGTTTTCGGATTTCTGATCGATTTCGGTAACCGGATCCTGGATTCCTTTTTGAGTGACTTGGTGTGTTTTACCAAATCCATCGACGGTGATCACTCCGGCCTGTTCGGCAAATGTGCAAAGGTCTTTGATTTCGGGAATCATGTCTTTCGTTCGCTTTCGGCTTATTATTGACCATTATACTCTGCTTTTCGAGGAGGACAAATTCCGTGAATAATCTTGATGTAAAATTCTATGCAGAAATAGCTTAGGAGTGAAATCATGAAAATAACTGTTTTAGGGTCAAACGGTTGGTTTGATACAGACACCGGCAGCACAAACTGTGTGCTGCTCCAGACATCCGATTATTCCGTAATCATGGATGCGGGCTTTGGCATTACAAAAATTAAAAACAGAGTCGATTTTTCAAAACCGGTCTATCTTTTTCTGACCCATCTCCATTTGGATCATGTGATCGGGTTACATGCGCTCGATTATTTCAATTTCGAACAACCGTTGCGAGTGATTACGCCCATCGGAGGAACGGATGATCTGAAAGACTTGCTGCGATCCCCTTTTTCCGCAGCATGGGA
>JALHEL010000157.1 GCA_022837205.1 Leptolinea sp. | reverse complement strand
AGAAAAAACGAATTCGAATCCACTGTCGTTTTTATGGAATCCGGCGAAAGTTTTGATTCGCTCTCACGCATCGATCCGAATGAAAGCGGTATTCTTTACACAAATCGGTTACCGGAGGCTTTATAAATGAATAAAAAAATTCGCATTATTCTTTCGGTGCTGGGAATCATTTTGATTTTGCTCGGCGCAGGTTTAATGATTTGGAATAAAACGACCGCTGAGCCGATGCCGGAAGCCCTTGCTTTTCTGGAATCCGATCCCGACGTTACCGTCGAAACCGGTCATTGGCTTATTTTTACGCCTGCTTCTGAATTTCCCGACACAGGATTCATCTTTTATCCGGGTGCGCACGTGGATTACAGGGCTTATGCCCCGGCTGCGCATCAGATTGCGGCCAAAGGATTTTTAGTGATCATCGTACAAATGCCACTCGGCTTGGCTGTATTCGATACGGATGCTGCCAAGGATGTCCAAGCCGCCTATCCGCAAATCCGCCATTGGGCAATCGGTGGGCATTCGTTGGGCGGCGCCATGGCTGCCACATATGCGAAATCTCACCCCGAATCTATCGAGGGCTTGGTATTATGGGCTGCCTACCCGTCTGCAAACGACAGCTTAGCGGATTCCGAAATCCGGGTTGTTTCCGTATTCGGATCGGAAGACGGTTTGGCAACCGGTAAAAAAATCGAGGCATCGAAACAATTACTGCCACCGGATACCATATGGGTAAAAATCGAAGGGGGGAATCACGCTCAATTCGGCTGGTACGGAGACCAGTCAGGCGATAACGTCGCCACCGTCTCTCGTGAGAAGCAACAAGAACAAACAATTTCGGCGACGATAAAAATGTTGGAGCAAATAAAATGATTCGTAATCAATGGTATGTTGTTTTGGAATCCAAAGAAGTCGGCACCCATCCCATAGGCGTCGTCAGACTCGGAGAAAAATTCGTTTTTTGGCGCGATCAGATCGGAAAAGTGCATGCGGCAGCGGATCGCTGCCCCCACCGTGGAGCAATGCTCAGCGCCGGGAAAATCGAAAACGGACACATCCAATGCCCCTTCCACGGCATCCAATTTGACGGTTCGGGCAAATGTGTTCTGGTACCCGCAAATGGGAAAAACGGCTCAATCCCGGAGGCAATGCACTTAAAAGCCACTCCAACCTATGAAGCGCATGGCTTGATCTGGCTCTGGTGGGGTGATTCGAAACCGGACGGAATCCCCGATTTTTTTACCGATATCGATGATACCTTCTATTATGGTTCCGCTCATGATCCTTGGGATGCTTTTTACTCAAGGGTAATCGAAAATCAGTTGGACGTTATCCACTTGCCATTTGTTCATCGCCACACAATAGGCCGCGGAAATCGGACTTTAGTCGACGGTCCGCTCGTTGAATGGAAAAATGACAGGATGATCTATACCTATGTGTTCAATCGGGTTGACGATGGCACTCTTCCGCGAAAACCCAAAGAGCTTACTCCAAAATCCGCGACAAGTGTTCATTTGGAATTCATTTTTCCCAATCTGTGGCAAAATTTTATCAACGAGAAAGTCCGTGTTTTAGCGGCATTCGTCCCGGTGGATAATGATCATACAATTCTTTACCTCAGGTTTTATCAGAAATTTTTACCGGTTCCGATTTTAGGAAAAATGGTAGCAAATTTGGCGATGCCGGTTAATGTTTATATTGCACATGAAGACCGCCGGATCGTCATTACACAACAGCCAAAAATAAGCGGCTTGAAAATAGGGGAAACCTTGCTTCAAGGAGATTTGCCGGTTATCGAATATCGACGAAAAAGAGCGGCTTTGCAAGAAAAAAATGAAAGCAAGACCGTTTCTGAAGCACCAAAATACACCGACCGATAATTTTTTGTCCGATGAATTCAGTTCATCTTTTTGCTGCTCAAGAAAATTTTGTTTTATAAAATCGTTGGGATAGACATGGAAAATAATCGAAAGAATTACTATGATGCGATCGTTATCGGCGGAGGACTTGCGGGACTCACAGCAGCTTCATTCTTGGCAAAAGAGGGGAGAAAAGTATTGGTTTGTGAACAGTCGGATCAAGTGGGAGGACTGTTCAATTCATTTTGGCGATCGGGGTATTTATTTGACGGAGGAATAAAAGCTATAGAAAACAGCTCGGTCATGATGCCCATGCTGGCGCAACTTGGATTGTTGGAACAGGTTCATTTTCATCCAAGCCCGATCGCTCTTATTATCGGCGGGAATATCCAAGTTATTCGACAATTTGAAGATGTTGTTTCCTATTTTTGCATGTTGCAGGAATTCTTTCCCTCGGAAAAAGCCGGCTTGAAGAAAATCCTTCAAGATACAAAGACAGTCTATGATTTGATGGATGGCTTCCTGTCTTTTCCGATTCCTTTCTTTGATTTACCGAATACCGGCAATGAGGCACGAGCAGAATGGTTTAGGAAACAAGGTGCTTTATTCACGCGTATCCCCCGCGCATTATCGCTGATGCGCCAGGATTTTCGACCTTATTTAGAAAAACATCTCAACAATTCAAACCTTATCAACATACTCAGCGATCTTTTCCCGGACGGAACGAGTGTCTTCTTTGGATTGGGGTATTTTCGTATGTTTACGGACTATTATTATCCGGAAGGAGGCATCCGGACTATTCCTCATCTACTTTCAGAATCCTTACAAAATTGGGGAGGAGAAATCAGGCTGAACACGCGGGTGGAAAATTTGCTTTTCGATTGCGGTAGAGCTTCCGGTGTCCGGTTCTTTACCGGAGAAGAAATTCGGGCAGATTATTTGATCGCTGCCGGAGATTTACGCCAAGCGCTCACTCAACTGACACCGGAAACAATGCTCCCGAAGAAATTTAATCGAAAATTAAAAGATGCGGAGGTCTCACACTCCGTATTCAACGTTTTCTTGGGTATCGACCGACCCGTCGAAAGTTTAGGCCTTCAAGGTTGTTCGCATGTTTTTTATCATCCGGATCTGAACGGTATCTCGGAAAACGACCGGATTCATCGCCCCGATTACTTTCGTCATGTTCCTCAGGAGATTTCCGTCCCATGCCTCCACCAAAATGAGCTTGCACCTCAGGGTAAAACGGGAATGATGATCAGCGCAATGACATCCTGGAATTACAACGGCGGTTGGGAAAGAGAACCTGCGGAATATGAGAGTTTAAAAGAAAAATATACATCCGATTTAATCGCCGGTTTGGAAAAGTTCATTCCCCAGCTAAACGATCATATCGAAATATGTTTCTCGGCGACACCGCTCACAATAGCCCAACGTACGTCCAATACAAAAGGAGCCATTATGGGTTGGTCTTATCACAAGGAACGGACTTTCTCACGAGGGAATTTCTTACAAATGAAATCAAGCGTTTTTACTCCCATTCCCGGGTTGTTGACGGCCGGTCACTGGACCTATTCACCGGGAGGATCACCGGTAGCAGTATTAACCGGAAAATTAGCTGCCGAAGTGGTATTACATGACGTAAATAAAAAGGCCGAACATAAAAAATGAAACTTTATGAAGATTTTATTTTAAGGGATCACTATGATGTAATCGTTGTGGGTGCAGGTCTGGGTGGAATGGCAGCAGCCGGATTATTGGCAAAACGAGGTCTTTCCGTTTTAATGATCGAGCAACAAAACAAGCCCGGCGGAGCCTGTACTTCATTTAAACGAGAAGACCATATTCATGATGTGGGAGCCGCCATGTTATATGGTTTCGGTCAAAAAGGGTTCCGGCCGTTCCATTTTTTACTCAATGAACTCGAAGAACCGATTGATATGATTTCCCATTCCACTTTAGCCCGTATGAACTTTGAAGGAAAAGAAATTATCTTTTGGCCGGATCTGCAACGATTTATCGATGAATTAATCGAGTTGTTTCCGGACGAAAAAGAAGGCATCAACGCTTTTTATTCAGATCTTTACAAAATGTATGAAAATATTGTTATTAAGAATGAAGTCATCGTCCCTCCTTCCGAATATTCCCCGCGTCAGGGTTTACGGCGTCTGATCAACGATCCGTTTTCGATTATTAAAATGCAAAAGTTGCTATCTACTTCCACCATGGATCTTTTGAAAAAGTATTTCCATTCTCCCGAGTTATTCAATTTTTACGATAAACTTTGCTCCGCTTATGCATATACCACCGCAGAAGAGACGCCGGCGGTTCTGGCTGCAACAATGTTTATCGACAATCATACCGGCGGAGTTTATTATCCGGCCGGCGGTGCACAAATGCTCCCGAATACGATCGAAAAAGCTTTCGAGCGTTATGGCGGTCAAGCCCTTTATCATCAACTCGTCGACGAGATCCTTATCGAAGACGGGCGCGCTTATGGTGTACGACTGCAAGATAAAACCGAAATATTTGCCGATCGGGTGATCGCCAACGCAACCGTCTGGAATATTTACGGACATCTGGTACGGCCACGGCATATTTCTCCGGATCGTCTTGAATGGGCGCAATCTTTAATTCCCACTTTTCCGAGCATGACACTTTACATGGTTGTCGATCGGGAGGCTATTCCGGAAGATTCTTTTCCTTGGGAAATCTTCATCGAAAATCGGAAAATAATTGATTCATCTGATTTGACGTTATACATAAACTCACTCGTTGATCACTCACTTTGTCCCCCGGATGAACTGGTTGTAATGGCAATCTCACCGAATTTTTGCTCTTGGCCGCATACGGATGATCCCACTTACCGTTCACCGGAATATGAAGATCAAAAACGTAGAGAAGCGGAGCGAATGATTGATCAAATTGAGCAACATATTCCCCGAACGATACTTACTTAAAAACGGCGGAGCGGTCGGCGGTCCAAAAAATCAAATCGGTCAGGAAATGCTCAAACGACTGCACGCACGCAGCGAATGGAAGAACCTTTATTTTTGCGGAGACTCAACCGTGATGGGCACCGGTGCTCCGGCAACCGTCGTATCCGGAATCGGCGCAGCGAATGTTATTTTACGCGAATTGCATCAATCCGAATATGATGCCCACGTCTTCCCCGAAGAAGTTGTTCATTTTGTTCAACCACCATATCACAGACCGGACTACATTTCCGGCACACCTGTTTCTGTCGAAAATGCATTTTTGGCGGCAGCGAAATGTCAGGGATGTCTTCATCCGCGATGCAGAAAAGGTTGCCCTGCGGGAATTGATATTCCGGGATTTTTGCGCAGGATGGAAGCAAAAAATTACATCGGGGCAGCCCGCCTGATTCATGAAAAAAATC
>JALHEL010000156.1 GCA_022837205.1 Leptolinea sp. | reverse complement strand
ATGATTGATACAACCGGTGTCAGCGGAGCCGCGCCCGCTTGGTCCGAATTTTTCCGCACCGCGGAGACTGCCGTTGCTGTCGATCAACCGTCTGATTTTATCAGACCGGCAGGAATTGTTGACCGATCGATCTGTTCGATTTCCGGAACCGATCCGTCCCGATTTTGTCCTTCCGTAAAAAATGAAATATTTGCTTATTACCAACTTCCCTTGCCGTCATCCGAAGACCTTTGGAAACCGGCTTTGATTAATACATGGAATGGCAGATTGGCGAATGAATATTGCCCTGAATATAATGAAGAGGTAATAACGATAAATGTCAAAGATCCTTCTGTTCAACAATGGATTTCAACTACGGCGGAAGGTTATAACTGGGCAAAATCCGTTAATTTAATCAGTCCCGATAAACCGATTTATTTTACGCCGACGGATTATTGTGATCCGAACAATACCGGCCCTACGATCCAATTTGTTAATTTAGCGAACGGGATGCAAATTACCGATGATGTTATAGAAATTTATGCCGTTATTAACGCTCCCGATGGAATACAATCTTTCAGCCTTGATTTTGGAAAAGGGACCGATCCGGAAGAATGGTACGTGATCACGAACGGAATTAACCGTCAGATTTTTTATCCGGAAAAGATCGGCGAATGGTATTTATATGGGATGGAAAACGGACTTTATACTTTAAGGCTATATGTTACAAGCCCAATCGGGACGATTGCCGAACGAAGAATTGTATTGTCGATCGATATTCCTACAAAACAGGATGCCGAAACGATATTGGTACCCGTTTATGGGACGGAAGAATCAATACCTGATTTCTTTGAAAATTATCCATAAAATAAACAGGCCAAATTCTTTTAGGGCCTGTTTATTTATCTTATTTGTCAGGAATGTTAATTATTTATTGATTGCACAAAAGTGACCTTTCCACAATTTTGGATTTCAATTTGATATGCATCTTTGGGAATATATATCGTTCCGCCTCCGCTGCCTAAATAATTGGAAATAATCTCCCCTTTAACTCCGGTTATTTTCCAATAACATTTTGTTTTATTCGGTTCGGTCCTCCAAATTCCCGGAGCAATTTCCGGACCGATCAAGTAAAAGCCATCCGTCTTATCCGCTTTTAGAATACTACTGTCGACTGTCGGTGTAACTTGAACAATCCGAATAATCGGAGTGTAAGTCGGTTGAGCGGTATAGGTAGGTAATTTAGTAGAGGTCGGATATATCGTATAAGTTGGATAGGCTGTGTAAGTGGAAAGGGGTGTGTAAGTGTTTCGGGGGGTACCGGTCGGCAATGGAGTATATGTCGGCAAATTTGTATACGTAGCCAAGGGAGTATAAGTTGGAAGTTTGGTATATGTTGACAGCGGCGTATAGGTAGGTAATTTCGTGAAAGTCGGATAGATCGTATTGGTCGGTAGCGGCGTATAGGTCGGTAATTTTGTAAAAGTCGGGTAGACGGTATAAGTTGCCGGCGGAGTATAGGTTGGTAATTTTGTAAGCGTGGGATAAGCCGTACTTGTCGGCAATTTTGTAAAAGTCGGATTTGGAGTATAGGATGGTAATTTTGTAGAAGTCGGAATATTTTTTAAGGTCGCATTAATTGCTGATTCTACAGTCGATTTTATTTCTTCTTCCTTGGGTTGACAACCGGAAAGTAAAACGGCAAAACCAACGATGATGATCACTATCAGCAGATGGAATTTTGAGACTTTTCCAAAGAAATAATAACTTTTTCCAGACATTTTGTCTCCTTTCTAAAGGCCAATCAACTGTAAATCTTTTTGGACTTTTAAATTTTACCAAAATATTTCATCATGAAAGAAAACTCTTGTTATTCCTGATTTTAATCAGGATAAAAGGCATGAAAACATATGACAAAATACACTGAAATAGTGGTAATTATATTCTCCGATTACTGCGGTTCCCATAAAATGATCCTTTTTTTGAAAAAACTTTCCTTTACCAGGATAATTCTTTGGTTCAAAGATCCGCGAAAAATCAGCCCTATTTTGACTTCTTTATTATTAAATGGGCCGTCTACCAGTACATCACATTCGAGAAGAAATTTTATGCGGGACGGATTTGATTCCATTAATAATTCTTCCCATTTAAAACCTGTATATGCCCAAATGTTTTTTCCGCGATTATGTAACTCTTTTGCGATCAGCGCGGCAGCCTCGGCTTGATAAAACGGATCACCTCCACTGAAAGTAATTCCTGTTATTAATGGGGAATCAGGCAGCGTTCTGAGCAAATCCGAAACCGTGAATTCTTCTCCTCCGTCGAAAGGCCAGGTTTGAGGATTGTGGCAGCCGATGCAATGGTGGCAGCATCCTTGGAAAAACAGTACAGTACGAAGTCCGGGTCCATCGCAAACACTTTCCGGGACAATTCCCGATAATCGAACTTTACACATAATATTATTCCTATTTATGCGGACGACGATCTTTTAATTCTGCTTTCTTCGCATCATTAAATCGATCGATTGAAGAGAGATAACCTGTGATACGGCGGATCCGCCGGATATCGGTATTGCTGCATACCGGGCAGTTTCCTTCGATTACGCCATGAAAGCCACAAACGGGACATTCATCAATCGGAAAATTAATTCCTCCATAGCCGATTCCGCTTTCATTCATATGTCGAATTATTGCTTCGATCGCTTCCGGATTATAAAGCGGCGGTGCGTCTAATTCCACATAACTGATATGGCCGGCATTTGTGAAAGCATGATAGGGTGCTTCAATTAAAATTTTATCGAATGATGAAATCGGATAATAAACCGGAACATGAAAGCTATTTGTATAATAATCTTTGTCGGTTACGCCCGGCAATAAACCGAATTTTTCTTTATCGATCGAGATAAAACGTCCTGAAAGTCCTTCGGCAGGCGTTGCCAATAGTGTGAAATTCAGATCAAACTTTTCCGAAAAATAATCCGTCATTTTTCTCATAAACTCTATTATTTTCAGTCCTAATTTTTGAGCATCGTTTGATTGAGCTTGGTGATATCCGGTTAATACAATAAGTGTTTCCGCTAATCCGATAAATCCAATGGAAAGTGTCCCGTGGCGGATCACTTCTTTGATCTCATCTTGGCTGCCGAGTTTTTCCGATCCCAAATATAGACCCTGTCCCATGAGAAAAGGCATATCTTTTACTTTAAGGTGTGATTGAATTTGAAATCGATGCAGAAGTTGACGAGAGGTAAGTGTCATAACTTCCTCAAGAAGAAGATAAAATTTTTGAATATTTCCTGCGGCACGAATGGCAAGTCGCGGGAGATTGACAGTGGTAAAAGATAAGTTTCCTCGTCCGTCACTTACCGGTTCTCCATGTCGATCCGAAATAACGCGTGTGCGGCAGCCCATATAGGCTACTTCCATATCAAAAGGCTTGTTAAACGGTGCGTCCATGAAGGAAAACGTCGGATTCATCCGGGAAGAAGAAACTCTTATTGCCAATTTAAAAAGATCATAATTTGGATCTTGCGGATCGAAATTGATGCCTTTTTTAATTCGAAATATAATATTGGGGAAGATCGGTGTTTCTTCGTGCCCTAAACCTTTTTCATAAGCTGACAAGAGATTGCGGGTAATCGCTCGTCCGGCTTCGCTTGTATCACAACCCAGATTAATTGAACTAAACGGAACTTGAGAACCGGCGCGGCTATGCATTGAATTTAAGTTATATACTAATCCTTCCATTGCCTGATAAATTTCATTTTCGTCCGCATTGAAAACAAAATCCGCCATGTCACGATCAAAGTGAGCAAAGGATTGACCGCCGTGCATATCATTTTGCGAACTTTGCAAAATAATAGCCGCAAGAGCAGCGGCCGATCCGATTCGTTTCGGAGGACGAATATATCCATGTCCGGTATTAAAGCCTTCATGCAATAGTTTTCTTAAAGGAATTTGAATACATGTCAACGTTTTTGAATAATAATCCAAGTCATGAATATGGATATCGCCGTTGCGATGCGCTTGAGAAATATCTTCGGGAATCAATCTGGAAAGATAGTATTGTCTGCTTGCTGCGGAAGCAATTTGAAGCATTTTTGCTGAAGGTGAGTTACCGACATTCGCGTTTTCTCGGCTTGTTTCAACAAGAATATCCGCCACGGTATCCATTAATTCACTTTTCCCTTCGCGAATACGGCTCCGTTGGGAACGATAAAGGATAAATGCTTTTGCGGTTCGGGCATGACCGGTTTCAATTAATATTTTTTCAACAGCATCCTGAACACCTTCAACGGTCGGTATTTTCGATTTGTCCGTTTCTTTCTGTAAATATATAATGACTTCTTGAGCCAATTCATGTGCTAAAACCTGATCGCTTCCTCCGACAGCTTGAGCGGCTTTAAATATTGCCACAGCTATTTTTTCAATATCAAAGGGAACGATTCGTCCGTCCCTTTTTTGAATAACTTCAAATTCTCCTTTTACTGAATGACAGTTAATTTCAGACAAGGCAATTAAAGAATTTTCAGTTATAAGCAGATCTTTTTGATCATATTGGTTTTTCATTTTATGCCTCATTTACGTGTTTCGTCGAACTTCTTTTTTTATCGATCAAAATAAATTCTTATGTCTCAGATATTATGCAAAATGGCGCAAATAAAAACTGGCGTTTTACTTGACAGCATTCAAAATTCAGCAAAGACTTTTGTAAAAAAAGTTTTCGCATTATATAAATCATCATTGGGATTAAAAGAACATAAGCAACTCCTCGTAAACTGATTAAAAAAGCTCACCCTGATGAAGGATGAGCTTTATGAGAAAGTTGCTTTACAACTGTTTTTGCTCAACCCTTTAACGCGAAGGGCGTTTTAACCACAGACAGGCATTCGGGCTTTAACCGTTGCGCGACAGCGCCGGAATTTCACCGGACTTTCCCTGATATTTCAATCATCCACGACAGACGATTC
>JALHEL010000155.1 GCA_022837205.1 Leptolinea sp. | reverse complement strand
TAAAAATCCCAAGACCCTGGAAGACTTAGATTCTTATTTCATGAAAGTCGGAGAAGTAACCGGTCATGAAGAGCAGGCGGAAGAATTGATCACAGAGATGAAAAACAGGATTGCCGTCGTCGATGAAACGATAGCCAAGGCAACCACACATCCGCTCGTGTTTTATGAACTGGATGCGACCGACATTTCCAAACCCTGGACGGCGAGCAGCGGTACCTTCATCGATGAGCTGATAACGCGGGCCGGCGGAAAGAATGTCGCAGCCGATCTCAAAGGAGAATGGGTTCAGATTAGTTTGGAAGCGTTGATTCGATCCAATCCGAGTTTGGAAGCGTTGATTCGATCCAATCCGGAGATCATTATTCTGGGCGACAGCAACTACGGGATAACTCCGGAAAGCGTCATCGAACGACCGGGCTGGGATGTCCTATCCGCAGTGAAAAATAAAAAGATCTACCCCATTAATTCCGATATCGGATCACGCCCGAGTCCGCGTCTGGTCGATGCTCTGGAAATTTTAGCCGGATATATTCATCCGGAACTGTTCGAAAAGAAATAAGCAGAGGCACCTATTCTATGCGCAGATCGGCATCCCGGTTAGGCATTTTTTTGCTCATCGGAATATTCGTTATGAGTATTGCCGGTATATGGGTCGGCAGTGTCCCGCTCGGCATTTCTCAAGTATGGGACATATTGAAATATCGGATAACCGGAGGTGCTTTGCCTGCCGAACTTGCCGGGACGGACCGGATTTTATTTGTCTTACGAATTCCGCGAACGATTATGATGCTGTTAACCGGTGCCGCTCTGGCTTGCAGCGGTGCTTCCTATCAGGGATTATTTCGAAATCCGCTGGCGGACCCCTATTTGATCGGCGTCTCGACCGGTGCCAGTTTGGGGGCTGTGATTGCTATGTCTGTACAGTGGCCTTATACGAAATGGGGGACCATGATGACGCCGATTTTAGCCTTTGTGGTATCGTTGCTGACGGTATGGGTCGTCTTTAAATTGGGCAAAGTCAGCGGAATAACCGGCAATACCGGATTGATTCTTTCCGGCGTGGCCGTAAATTCTTTTATCACCGCTGTAACTTCCGTTTGGATGTTGTTTTCTCACCGAGAATTGCGAACATCGTTTTCATGGATGCTGGGAGGAATGACCGTTAACGGTTGGGAACCGATTAAGATTGTGATTCCTTTTATTCTGATAGGAATAATCGGTCAGTTTTTATTGTCACATCGTTTGAATGTCCTTCAATTCGGTGAAGAACAAGCCGCAAATCTGGGAATATCGGTTCATAAAACCCGAATCGGGATTGTTTTTTTCGCGACTCTGACCACGGCGGCCGCAATCTCTTTTTCGGGAGTAATCGGATTCGTCGGCTTAATCATTCCTCATGTCATCCGTATTTTGACGGGCGGAGATTATCGGAAATTGATTCCTTTATCGGCATTGGGCGGTGCCTTTTTCCTGTTACTGGCTGATGTGATTGCGCGGGTGATTATTGCACCGCAGGAATTACCGGTAGGGATTATCACCGCCATAGCCGGTGCGCCCTTTTTCCTTTGGCTGTTAAATCGAAATACCGGGAGGGAAATCGAACGATGATCTCTCTTTCCGATGTATCCGTTCATTACGGCGATCAACCGGTCGTCCAAAATATTTCGTTCGATATTCGGCAAGGGAAAGTTATGGTATTAATCGGTCCGAACGGTTCGGGGAAAACGACGATTATTCGCGGTATTACCGGCAGTGTTAAACTTTCCGGCGGCCAAATCAAGTATGACGGAAAAAACTCGGCTGATTTGAGTGAAACGGAACGTGCCAAATACCTGTCGGTTGTTCCGCAGAATTCCTTGCTGCCCGATGGATTTTCGGTTTACGAGACCGTAGCGATGGGAAGGACGCCGTATCTCGGTTTATTGGGGAAATTATCCGAAGAGGATAGACGGCGGGTGGATGAGGCGATTCGTGAAACCGCCATTTTTGACCTTCGGAAAAAAGATGTTCGTTCTCTTTCCGGCGGAGAGCAACAACGGGTAATTTTAGCCAGAGCGTTGGCACAGGATACGCCGGTGATGATTTTGGATGAACCGACCACACACCTGGACTTGAACCACACGATCGGGATTCTTTCATTGGTTCGAAATTTGAGCCGCGAAAAGGGAACCGCCGTGTTGATCGTTTTACATGACCTCAATTTGGCTGCCAGATTTGCGGATGAAATCATTATTTTGAAACAGGGAAATATCTTGGCAATGGGAACGCCGGAGGAAGTTTTAACCGAAAACAACCTGACCGCTGTCTATCATGTTCCGATGATTGTCTTTCGTCATGACGGTATTTCCACTCCGATTGTCCTGCCGAAATAGCGGTTTATTTCGTCAGAATTTCCGATATATTCCATTTAATCGATCTCCGATTCGGTTATACTTTTTTGCATGAATTACAAAGCTGTTTTTTTTGATTTAGATGAAACTCTGTACCCGATGGGGAATGAATCGATTAAAGTGATTACGGATCGGATGAATGAATATATCCGGCGTTCTTTGGCAATCCCCGACAGCGAAGTGAAGAATTTTCGCGAAGACCTGTATAAAACTTATGGAACGACCGCCAAAGGGTTGGTAAAAAACTACGAAGTGGATTTGTATGATTTTATGCATTATGTGCATAATGTCGATATTTCGCCGTATATTCAGCCGGCTCCCGAAGTTCGGGCACTGATTGAAAAAATTCAAATTCCGAAGTTTATTTTTACCAATTCCGATCGTTTTCATGCGATTCGTGTATTGAAACTCTTGGATAATTATCAATGTTTTGACGGAATTATTGATTTCCTGGATGTTTATCCGTATTGTAAACCGGAACAGGAAGCCTTTGAGAAAGCGCTCGCCATGACCGGAATCGACAGCGGCCGGGGATGTATCTTTCTGGATGATAATCCGACCAATATCAGCACGGCTCATCAACTGGGTTTTTACACGATTCAAGTCGGATCGCGAGCAAGATCGGAAGAAGCCGATGCGTTTCTTTCGAGAATAGAGGATCTTCCTCAATTGGAAATCTATTCGGAAATAATAACATGACTACAAAAGGTTGGATCATTTTAATTGCCTTAATTGTCGTTGTCATGGGGATTAACATATTGTTAATTGTCTACCGTGAAAAGATCAAAGCTTATTTTGAAAAAAGACGGAAACCGGCCTCCAAAAGCAATCAAGATGATTCCTTTTCAAAACTGACAAAGAAGGTTAAAGAAGTAAAAAAAGGTGATTTCCTGTTTCCGGAATCCGAACATTACAAACGGTTGCGTCAGGAAATGGACAGATTAGAGAATCTGGAAAGAGATAAGGACCAAAAATGAATCAACGAATCATTCGAATCATTGCGATTGTCATTATTTTAATCAGTTGTTTTGTATCCGGTTTCAGCGCCGGATATATCATAAAAATGTTACCGGAAACTGTCGGCAAAATCAATATTTCATCCGAATCGTCCTTGCTTCCGAAATTATTGTCGGTCACGGAGCAAGGTACGGGGATGAAACGCCAACAAAACACGGATGAACTATTTAAGCCGTTTTGGGAAACTTGGGACTTGGTTCATCAGTATTATGTCGATCAACCGGTCGATGATAACAGCCTGATGGAAGGCGCGATCCGCGGAATGCTGGAATCTTTGGGCGATCCGCATACCCGCTATTCCGATCCCGAAAGCTATAAACAGGAATCGCAATATATTGCCGGCGAAGAATATGAAGGGATCGGTGCATGGGTTGATGTGTCCGGTGATTATGTCGAAATCACTTCTCCGATGAAAGGTAGTCCGGCGGAGAAAGCCGGATTAAAACCGCATGACTTGGTGATTGCCATCGACGGCGTCGATATGACCGGAGTGGATCCCAAAGACGCGTTAAATAAGATCTTAGGTCCGAAAGGGTCGACAGTTGTATTGACCATTAAACGGGACGATCAGGAACCCTTTGATGTATCGATTGTTCGCGATGCGGTCGTTACACCGATGGTGGCTTCGGAAATGCGGGATGACGGGATAGCCTATATTCAGTTAACGCAATTCGGTGATTTGACTGTGGAAGAATTGCAACAGGCATTGGATGAGCTGCTGCCGCAGAATCCCAAGGGGTTGATTTTGGACCTGCGCAACAACGGCGGGGGATATGTAGATACCTGCGTATCGGTGGCTTCGAAATTCTTGCCCAAAGATTCGCTGGTTTTGATCGAAGAGGCCGGAGACGGATCCCGAACCGAATATCATACAAAGGAAGATCCCGTTGTCGATCCGGATTTGCCGATCGTTGTTTTGGGAAACGAAGGGACGGCGTCCGCTTCGGAAATTTTAATCGGTGCTTTGCAATATTATCATCGGGCGACATTTGTCGGAGTTCAGACGTTTGGGAAGGGATCTATGCAGATTCAACCCGAGCTTTCAAACGGCGGCGCGGTCAGTATCACGATCGCTCATTGGCTGACACCCGCCGGAAAGTTAATCCATAAGGTCGGTATCACTCCTGATGTAGTCGTGGAAATGAGCGATGCGGATGTGGAAGCCGGAAAGGACCCGCAACTGGATGCGGCTGCGCAAATTTTATTAACGGGAAAAATCCCGGAAGAGCCGTCTGTACCCCAGAAAAATACGGAAGAAAACGGTGAAACCGGTTTATAAAAATCGATTTTTGCCGAATTCGGGGTAATATAATGAATTTTGCACGAAAATTGTTTTTTTGATTGACAAGTATTAAATTATACGAGTATAATCAAACGTTGCGAATAATAATATCTGGAGATTGGGAAAAAATGGAAGAATCTGTATCACCTGAAGAAAAAAATGCAGTAAACGAAAAAATCGGAGAGGTACAGAGCGCAGTGGAAAACGTTGCAGATGATGTTGCCGTGGTAACGGCAGCGGATCAACCAGGAGATACTGTGACTGATATCGACTCGAAAGGAGAGTCCGCAGGCGCAAACGGTCCGAAAATTAAGGATCATTTTAAAGGGAAGGTTACGAAACTGAGCCTGGCAGGCGCTTTGGTCGATATCGGATTAGATATTCCCGCTGCAATCCATATAACCCAGATTGCCCGTCCGGAAGGGGCGGAATTTACCAATAATATCCATGATTTACTGACCGTCGGGCAGGAAGTGGATGTTTGGGAAAGTAAAAGACGGCCGGATTGAACTGACCATGATCAAACCGTATGATCTCGAGTGGCGTGAGATTAAAAAAGACATGGTAGTCAAGGGAACCGTTGTTCGGATGGAGAAATTCGGTGTTTTTGTAGAAATCGGTGCGGAGCGACCGGGATTGATTCATATCAGTGAACTTGCGCATAGCTATGTTCGCCAACCTTCGGATATCTTGAAGGTCGGAGATGAAGTAGAAGCCAAGGTTTTGGAAGTCAACCGGCGAAAGAAGCAGATCAAACTCAGCATTAAAGCTTTGCAACCCGAACCGGAGGTCGAAGAGGCGCCGGCGGAGAAAACAGCCCGTCCGGTCAGCGCACGTGCGCAACAGTTAAAAGAAGCCAGGACCACGAATGCCGTTTCCGCTCCCTCGGAAGAGAAAGATAGACCGCGGCGGCAGAAGAAAACATCGAAGAAACGGGCCGAATTAAACAGCGAAGGAATTACCATGAGCTTTACCGATGAAAATCCGAGCGGTGAAGCAGAACCGACCGCAATGGAAATCGCGATTCGAGAAGCGATGGAAAAAGCCAAAGCCCGAAATAAAAGCGAAAGTAAAAAGAAATCCGGTGTATCCAAAGAGCAGGATGAAATTCTGAACCGCACTCTGAATAACAAAGTCGGATAAAAAGTAATTCAACGAAATAGTAAGCTTGAGGCTGATGAACGATTGTCAGCCTCTTTTTTTCAGGAAATCCCCAACGATTGTTTTTATTGCTAAAGGAAATATCGAAATGATCGGATACAATCAGGGAATAAACCAATCGATTACCGTTTTTCCTGTTACCTGTCATTTGGTTTTTGGTGATATTCAATGTCTTACGAACGAATTGTTATAAAAGTCGGAACCTCAACATTAACGGGCGGATCGAACCATTTGGATAAACCGCGCTTGGTTGATCTGGCGCGGCAGCTCAGTGTTATCGCAGGTCACGGAACGATGGTTACTCTGGTATCCTCCGGAGCGGTGGCAGCCGGCCGTGAATTGCTGAACTATCCTCATCTGTCGAAGCATATTCCCGGGAAACAGATTTTAGCCTCTGTCGGCCAACCCTATTTAATGTCCATTTATATGGATTTGTTTAAGATTTATAATCTGGCGGCGGCGCAAATTCTGTTGACACGGAATGATTTCATTCAACGGAAAAGTTATTTAAACGCCCGAAATACAATCGAAGGATTATTGGGGCAGCATGTAATTCCGATTATTAACGAGAACGATACGGTCTCGACGGATGAAATCCGCGTCGGCGATAACGATATGCTTTCCGCCTACGTTTCGGGGCTGATCGGAGCCGATTTATTGGTTTTGTTGACGGATCAGGACGGACTTTTTGACATGAATCCGGAACTTCATGCGGAAGCAAAGCTCATCGATCTCGTGGATGGTGTCGAAATTCCCTCTTTCGTTTGGGAAGCCGCCGGCGGCAGTTTGACCGGTATGGGGACCGGCGGGATGCTGACGAAAGTTCGGGCGGCAGACGTTGCCCGCAGGATGGGAACTCCGGTTATGATCGCTAACGGAACGATTCCGGATGTGCTGCTGCGAATCGCAGCGGGAGAACGGTTTGGCACGGTGTTTCGAGCGACCAACACGGTTCTCGAAAGCCGTAAACGATATTTGTTGACCGGATTCCGTTCGAATGAAGCCGCGATTATTTTAGATTCGGGCGCCACCCAGGCTATCAAACGCGGGAAAAGCTTGCTTCCGGCGGGAATTATCGGCGTCCAAGGTGAATTTGACCGAGGAGATACGGTACGGTTGGTCAATAACGACGGAGAGGAAATCGCCGTCGGATTGGTCAATTACTCGGCTTCCGAAATTCAAAAAATTTGCGGTGCAAAAGCAAGTGAAATCGAAACGATTCTGGGGTATACCTATGCTGACGAAGTCGTTCATCAGGATAATATGATCAAGGGGAAAACACGATGAAAACAATTCTTCAAATGGGTCAGGATGCAAGAAAAGCGAGCAAAATTCTTGCGACGGCAGAGACCGACCGAAAGAACGCTTTTTTGTTAAGTCTGGCGGATTTGTTGGAATCCGATTGTACGGACATTCTTGCGGCAAATGCCGAAGATGTCGCAGAGGCGGAAGGGGTTTTATCTCCGGCGATGGTTGATCGTTTGCTGTTGAATGAACAACGGATCAAAGGGATGGCAAAGGATCTTCGGAATGTTGCCGAGCTGCCGGAGCCGGTGGGTGAAATCTTTGAGCGATATACCAATCCCGACGGATTAAAAGTTCGGAAAGAACGGATTCCGATCGGTGTCATTGCCGTGATTTATGAATCGCGACCCAATGTAACCGTCGACTCCGCCGGATTGATGATTAAATCGGGGAATGCGGCGATTCTGAGAGGCGGCAAAGAAACGATTCGAACCAATCAAGTGCTGATTTCATTCATTCAAAATGCCTTGTCCTCTAACGGTTTGCCTGCCGATGCAATCCAATTCATCGATTCCCCCGATCGTTCTTTCATGTTGGAATTACTACAATCGGATCCATATGTGGATATGGTGATTCCGCGCGGCGGGTCCGGATTGCATGAATTTTGTCGAAAAAACAGTCGAATTCCGGTAATTACGGGAGGCATCGGTATTTGTCACCTGTTTGTGGACGAATCCGCGGATCTGCAGAAATCGTCGGAGGTTATCCGCAACGCAAAAGTTCAACGACCGACGGTTTGCAATGCGTTGGAAACGGTTTTGATTCATCGTTCGATTGCGGAAGAATTTATCCCGAAATT
>JALHEL010000154.1 GCA_022837205.1 Leptolinea sp. | reverse complement strand
TTTCCTCAAGATATGCTGCGCAGCAACTATCGGGAAGAAACTGTCTTCAGAGTTTACGAAAGATATCAACAAGCACTCGAAAAAAGCAATGCCGTGGATTTTGATGATTTGCTTTTATGGTGTTGGAAACTGTTGAAAGACAACCCGGATATTCGGGATCGCTATTCACGCAGATTCCGCCATATTTTGGTCGATGAATTTCAGGATACCAATACGGCACAATATCAGTTGTTAAAACTGCTTGCCGGTCAAAAAGGAAATATCTTTGTTGTCGGAGATGAAGATCAATCCATTTACCGTTGGCGTGGTGCGGATTATCACAATATTCAATTATTTGAAAAAGATTATCCGAATTGCACCAAGATATTGCTTGAACAAAATTATCGTTCCACGCAAAATGTCTTGAACGTCGCCCGTTCGGTCATCGATCATAACCCCAATCGCACCCGGAAAAACCTGTTTTCCGACCGCGGGTCGGGGGATAAAATCGTTTACTACGAAGCGGAAGACGACCGAATGGAGGCGCGATATGTGGTTGAAACCATTTCGAAATTGATTGAGAACGGAAATGCTCGGGGAGGAGATTTCGCTGTTTTATATCGGACCAATGCTCAATCCAGGCTGTTGGAAGATGCATTTTTATATCGCGGAATGTCTTATCGGCTGGTCGGTGCACAACGCTTTTACGGTCGACGGGAAGTAAAGGATATGATCGCATATTTACGGTTAGCGTATAATCCGCGGGATGAAATCAGCCTTGCCCGGGTGATCAACATTCCGCCAAGAGGTATCGGAGAAAAATCCTTCCAAAATCTGCGAATGGCGGCACTGGAGAGCGGAAAGGCTTCCGGAGATGTTCTGTTGGACCTCGGGAAATACGGTCCCGAATCCGTGTTTTGGCCCGACATGGGACGGGGCGCTTTGCCGTTGGCAGATTTTGGTGCACGCCTACTCGAATGGAGTTCAGACCCGCTCATTTCCGGCGGTATCACCATGCTGCTGGACAAAATTATCGCCGATACCCGATATCAGGATTATCTGAAAGCCGACGGTGATGATGAATCAGATCGTTGGGAAAATGTTGAAGAATTGCGTAAAATGGCTTTCGAATATGAAGATCGCGGGCTGGCTGATTTCCTGCAAAATTTAGCACTTGTTTCCGATCAGGATACGATGACGAACAACACCGATGTCCCCACATTAATGACATTGCATGCCGTAAAAGGTTTGGAATTTAATCGGGTTTTTATCATCGGTTTAGATGACGGACTGTTACCCCATAATCGCAGCTTTGACGATCCGGAAGAAATGGCGGAAGAAAGGCGATTATTTTATGTCGGTCTGACCCGCGCCCGCAACCACGTAACCTTGGTGCGTGCGCAACAACGAATGGCATTCGGAGTGCCGGATATCACGATCCCTTCCCGATTTCTAACATATATTCCGGAAGAATTGATTATCCGAGAAAATGAATCTTCCAAAGAGAGCCGGCGATCATCGGGATCATATCATAGCGGATCGCGTTGGGAAAGTACCCCCTCCTGGGCGAGTACCTTCCGATCAGGTCCCCCTTCAGCATCCCAATCCATGTCGAAAAACAGTAACGGAGAAGTTCGGCAAATTTTTTCTCCTCAGGACAATGTGAACCATCCTTTATGGGGAGAAGGCACCATTCTCGAAAGTAAAATCGAGGACGGTGAAGAAGTGGTACAGGTGCAATTTAAATCTTCCGGGATAAAGAAGCTGATCGTATCACTGTCGAAATTAAAAAAAATCGTTTAAACCGAGAGAGTTCAATAACGAACCCTCAATACCGGTTAAACAGATCAAATTCGGTTTTTTCGGTAAAACATCTGTATTCTCTATACAAGCATATGAGACAATTTTTCTTAGAACGCTCGATATTCCGAGTTCCTTTATATTAAAAGCACATTTTTCCGAATCGGTTCGTTTCTCTCATAGTATAATCACCGGAAGAAAGCGCACGATCCGGTCATTCAGGGAACGGAATCCTCAGAATAATTCATGAAACTGATCTCAATAATCATTCCGATGTTTAACGAAGAAGCATCCTGCGGCGGCTTCTACGATGAATTGGTACCGGTAATCAATTCGCTGCCTTATCGTTTCGAGCTGATTTTTGTCAATGACGGATCTGTCGATCGTACTCAACAAATTCTTGAATCGATTTTGGAAAAGGACCGCCGGGTTCAGATCATTCAGTTAAGTCGTAATTTCGGTCATCAGGCAGCCCTTTGCGCGGGGTTGGAAAATGCTTCCGGCGACTACATCATTACAATGGACGGCGACGGGCAACACCCGCCGCGCCTCATTCCGGAAATGATTCAATTAGCGGAAAACGGCTATGATATCGTTCAGACTCAACGATTGGATGATGAAGAAAAGAGCTCCTTTAAAAAAAGAACTTCCAAATGGTTCTATCAGTTGATAAATCAAATCGGTGATACCAAAACGTTACCCGGAGGAGCCGATTTTCGTTTGATCACAAAACAGGTATTGGATAATTTATTGGCGATGCCGGAATATCATCGTTTTTTGCGCGGCATGGTGTCATGGTTGGGTTTTCGATCGGTCGTCATACCTTTTCATCCCGAAGAAAGGTTGGCGGGAGAATCGAAATATTCTCTGAAAAAAATGCTCAAACTCGGTTCGGATGCGGTCTTTTCTTTTTCACTTGTCCCCCTTTATGTCGGACTTTCAGCCGGAGGCATATTCTTCATTCTGGCTGTAATCGAAGTCATTTATGTCCTGTCATTCTGGATTTCGGGTAGATCGGCGGAGCTAACGCCCGGCTGGAGCTCGTTGATGTTTATGATGTTGATTATCGCCGCGGTTTTGATGATTTTGCTTGGATTTATCGGAATTTATGTCGGATATATTTTCCAGGAAGTAAAACATCGACCGGTTTTTGTGATCAAAGAGAAAAAAGTTCATCCGAATAATCAAAAAGAACAATCAGAAGAGGAAAATTTATGAAATTTTTAGTTACCGGCGGAGCCGGTTATATCGGATCGACAGTCGTTTCTGCCCTCGAAGATGCGGGGCATCAAGCTGTGATTTTAGATTCCCTTGTTACCGGCAGAATAGAATTTACCCGCGGAAAGATTTTTTATTTGGGAGATATTGCGGATCGCAAAATCCTGACGCAAATTTTTGCAGATCATCCGGATATTTTTGCCGTGTTACATTGTGCGGCTCTGATTGTCGTTCCGGAATCCGTTGAAAAGCCTTATGAATACTATCGTGAGAATGTCGCAAAATCCAATGAAATGTTTCATATCCTCTATACCTTAGGTTGCCAACGTATCGTATTCAGTTCTTCGGCCGCTATTTATGATAAAGCGGAAAATTTCATGGTGACCGAGGATTCGCCGCTGGCTCCCAACAGTCCCTATTCCAGAACAAAATATATGATGGAAATGATTTTGCAGGATACCTCCAATGCTTATAATATGCGGGGGATCGCACTTCGGTATTTCAATCCGATCGGAGCCGATCCGAAGATGCGCAGCGGCATGCATGTCAAGGAACCTTCTCATGTCCTCGGAAAATTGGTGGATACGGCATTGGGCAAACAGGATGCTTTCACCGTTACGGGTACAAACTGGCCGACACGAGACGGCTCGGGTATTCGAGATTACATTCACGTTTGGGATCTGGCGCAAGCCCATGTCAAATCGTTGGCTGAATTTGATCAGGTTTTTGAACGAACCGGCGATCCGAACATCAATTTTATACCCATTAATCTCGGTTCCGGCAAAGGCGTAACCGTTTTTGAACTGGTGAATGCTTTTGAACGGGTTTATGGGAAAAAGATTAACATTCGTACAGCGCCGCCACGTCCCGGAGACGTTGCGGGAGCGTACGCCAATGCGGATCGGGCAAAAAAATTGCTGGGTTGGGAAACTCAACTGAGCATTGAAGACGGAATTCGCACCGCCTTGGAGTGGGGAAAGATACGAGAGAGTATTTTACATTGGGATTAATCGCCTGAACTAATCAAAAGGAAGAGAGGGCGCTCTATATTTCGAAACAGAATATAAGAGCGCCCTTTCGATTGAATATGGCTATTTCGCTTATAATTGGAACCGACGAACAGAAAGGCACGGCAATAACGATGCAACCAAGTTTGACCCATGGATTGAATATTCTTTATACCGGGAACGGGAAAGGCAAAACTACCGCTGCGATGGGATTACTTTTTCGAGCCTGGGGAAATAATATGAGTGTCGCCGGTATTCAGTTTATTAAATCGCCCGAAATTGTCAAGGGTGAGATGATCGCTTGCCGGCGGCTGGGTATTCCTTTTGAAACACTCGGGAAAGGATTTGTTTTCGAAAAATTTGATACAACCATTCATGCGGAAGCTGCCCGTTCCGCTTGGGATTTTACTCGGGAAGTAATCCTGCATCGAAATTTGGATATGCTGCTGTTGGATGAGATTACCTATCTATTCGTTTATAAATGGCTGGATTGTAATGAATTTATTCAATGGATCCGGGAGAATAAACCTCCGACCATGCACTTAATTCTGACCGGTCGAAACGCGCCGCAGGAACTGATTGATTTTGCGGATTTGGTAACGGAGATGAAAGAAATTAAACACCCTTATACCACCCAACGCATACCCGCCCAGATCGGTATTGAATATTAATGAAAGCTTCGTATCGATATATCAGCTGACAGGAAGGAACCAATCAAATGAATCTATCCAAGAAAAGGACGATGATTTTTATCATCATCACGTTCGTGATCACATGGGCTGCCGAATTCATGCTTTGGAAAGGCGGCGGATTGAAAAATCCGAGAGTTCAAATCTACCTTTCCATTATTATGATGATTCCGATGATCGGTTCTTTTCTGACCCGTTGGATTACCAAAGAAGGATTGGAGAATCTATGGCTGCGATTGGATTTTAAAGCGAATATCAAGACCTATTTGATCGCTTGGTTCGGACCGGCTTTGTTGATCCT
>JALHEL010000153.1 GCA_022837205.1 Leptolinea sp. | reverse complement strand
TCTCCCTGTTCAATCGCAAAACGCAACCGTTTGGCAAGTTCAGCCCGCCGGGGTCCTTTTAAAAATTCGAGTTCTTCCTGAAGTTTTTGAGCACCTTCCGAAGTTAAATAGGATGTTTCTGTAGGCATTTTATACTCCTTTATGGCAGGAGAGAGGGTTCAAATAATTTCTGATATTGTTCGATAGCATATCGATCAGTCATCCCTGCGATGTAGTCGCAGATGGCGGTGTCTGTTCCCCTCTCCTCAATTGTAGTTTGAATATGTTTCGGCAAAAGTGAAGGTTCCTTACGGAAAGCCTCAAATAACCTGGTAATGATCATATCTGCTTTCAAATTCATTCTGACAACTCGATAATGACGATACAAGTTGTTAAAAAGAAAATCTTTCAGCTCACGGTTTTGAATCAACCAGGATTCACTATTACCCACTACATTATAAGGCAAACGTTGCAACTCGTCCACTGATTTAATCTTCGCGGAAGTAATCTTTTCCTGTGAGGTATAGAAGGTATCCGTGACAGCCAGATTGATTAATGCATTGATAAAACGATGCCTGTCTAAATCTGCCAATTTCGGACCCACCCAGTGGATTTCCTCCGCGATTGTTTTCCAAATCAGCAAATCCTCGCACATATCTACCGTGATGATTCCCGAGCGTAAGCCATCATCCAAATCATGAGCGGAATAAGCTATTTCATCGGCAACATTGGCAATTTGAGCCTCCAGATGCCCTCGCGAATCCGGATTATATTCCAGCAGGTCCGAGAAATTAAACTCCGTCTCATGCTTGGCGATTCCCTCCAAGGTTTCATAACAAAGATTTAATCCGTCAAAATCGGCATATCTTTTTTCCAGTTTGGTTACGATCCGAAGCGTTTGATGATTGTGGTTGAAAGAGCCGGAATTGACCATCATTTTTGCTAATGCAGACTCACCGGAATGACCGAAAGGAGGGTGCCCCATATCATGTGCAAGGCAGATCGCTTCTACCAAATCTTCATTCCCTCCGAGTGCCCGAGCCAATGTTCTTCCAATCTGCGCGACTTCGAGTGTGTGAGTCAGACGAGTACGATAGTAATCGCCTTCATCATTTATAAATACCTGCGTCTTATATTCCAATCGTCTGAACGAAGTAGTATGGATGATTCGATCTTTGTCCCGTTGGAAACAAGAGCGAAAGGCATGATCTTCTTCGGGGAATTGTCGTCCTTTTGAATCTTTTGAACGGATCCCGTAGGGCGCGATTGCAACCTCTTCTTTTCTAAAAGTATTTAAAGCAGATGCATAGTTCATTTTCGTAAACCCTTTATCGATTCATCGTCGATTCCGGCCATCTTATCGTCAATATACCAAAAAGCGATGAACTCTGATCATACATGAATGTTGTTCATCCTATATCGGATTCACATTTATTATCACTTAATGCTTCTTAATTTTGCCACGATTTAAAGGATAAACCGAAAACTTCTCACTCCGACCGGAATGAAAGGTATAAATTCGTCGAATCATCATTCTGCAAAAGAACAGATAGAAGGTGCCGATTAAACCGACCGAAAGATTTTTGTTCCGGGCGTTCCTCCTAAAAGAGCCGCTTTGATATTTCCTTGTTTTTCTCCGGAAAATATTAAAGCTTCCTGAATTAAATTCTTTCTGATTAATTCTTCCATCGATTGAACTTTGGAGAACATGCCACCCGTCACATCGGTATAAGCGGATTGTTTAATAAAGTCTCTTTCCGTATTCTCTGGATCGGAAAGATCCATTTCTTTGATTAGAGAATCTTTCTTTTGATAATCTTTCCATATGCCTTCTTCGATCCCCGCCAACAAGATCCGTACCGGTTTCGGCGATTTGATCGCCAGCGCCGCAAAAAGCTCTTCGGTGGAGAGAATGGTACCGCCGAGTGTGGAATCAAGAATGGTATCCCCGTAAATGAGTGGGATTAAGCCATGCAAAATGGATTGAAAAATAGGATCGATATTCCATCGGGTTACCTTTCTGTTTCGGGTGAAAACAGA
Source organism: Leptolinea sp. (assembly GCA_022837205.1). Lineage (GTDB taxonomy): Bacteria > Chloroflexota > Anaerolineae > Anaerolineales > Anaerolineaceae > Flexilinea. Next base: position 2,983 of record JALHEL010000153.1, on the reverse strand, counting down.
GCTCAACGGCGAAAAGCCGAGAATCGGCAATCCACAGCCTCTGAGGATCGATACCGTAATCTTGTTCAACTCATCTGCTTCGGCATGGACTTCTGCAAAGCCACGCCATTCACTCGAGGTCTGAACCCCGTCGAGGGTATGGTAACGAGAAGCCGGGACATGGCCGAATGAACCCGATCCGTGTCCTAAAATCAGTTTAATATCCGGATCCGAATCTAAAGCTTCTTTAATCTCGAATCCGACTCTTCGAATGGTCTCTGTACGGACGGAATGGGGTTTCTCTTTATTTGTAATTAACGAACCGCCTAATTTCAACAATGTGATCAATTTAAGACCTTTGCCCCCTTGTTTTGCAAAGCTTGTCGAAGATATGCGAGCTGATCTTCTTCTTCAACCAATGCGATGATGTTGCCGCCTCGTCCGGAACCGGTAAGTTTGGCGCCGATTGCCCCTTGTTCTATGGCTATTTCGTATAGGTAATCAAGCTCCGGTGACGAAACGGTTAATCGCTTCAGCAAATCATGGTTCTTATTCATTAATTCACCGATCAGCTTGATATCACCATCCTCCAAAGCTGTTTTTGCCGTTCGAGAAATGTCTCCGATTTCATGAATCAGAGGCGAAAAGGTCGCGTAATGATCCCGAATATCTTTCACAACTTCCGCCGTGTTGCTTTCAATTTCCGTATCTACAATCAAGAGGTTTAGCGGTTTCTTGATTTGGATGAATTGAAACGGTTGGTTTTTTATAAAATAAATCGGTACTCCGAAGCTGATCACCGTATTATCTAATCCCGACGGGGTTCCGTGATAGATTTTTTCAATTTCAAAAGCAATCTCCGAAATCCGTTGGGTGCTTATCGATTTTTGGTATTCCTCGGCAAAGGCTCGAATTACGGCAACGGAACAGGCTGCACCCGATCCCAAACCGGATGCAATCGGAATAGCCGATTCGATCCGTAATTTCTTTTCCGGTAACGAGGTAATTCCAAACTCATTCATCAGCAGAATGATCAATTTTTTCAACGGATGATCGTCTGCAAGTTCAAGATAATTCAAATCCATCCCGAGCGGTGCGGATTGAATTGAAAAAGCATTATGGATATTGTTTTCGAAAAAAGCGCTCGTTTTAAGCGCTGAAATAGGAATAGCAATACCCGGTTCCCCGTAAACAACGGCATGTTCACCGAATAAGATTACTTTAGCCGGTGCCTCACTCATATTAACCTATTAATAAAGATAAAGTCCGATGCAAACAGCTAAGAGATAAATCAAAATTGTCGCTTGTAAAGGTCGATCTCTTAAGAGAACTTCTTCGGGAGCTCCGCCCGCATGTTTGATTTGGATTAAGTAGTGATATCTGAATATTCCATAAATGACAATCGGGATCGTGATCATCATAAAATTATTTCCGGGCAAAGTAGGTCCGGAAAATGTATATAACGAATATGCCATAATCGTGACGCTTGAAACAATTGTTATTAATTGATCCAGTAATTCGAGGCTATAACCGTTTAAAACCGGACGAGTTTGTGAAGAATTACCGGTAAGTGCCGCCAATTCGGAACGGCGTTTCCCGAAGCCTAAATACAGAGAAAGCATAAAAGTGACCAAGTATAACCAAGGAGAAAACATCTTCACCGTAATTAATACAACGCCCGCGACCAGTCTCAAAAGAAATAAGACTCCGATGGCAATCACATCGATAATCGGGATTCGTTTCAAGAAGAAAGTATAGATGATATTAATGAAGAGGACCAGAACTAAGATCAAAAGGAATTCCGATTGGAGGAAACCGCCGCATAAAAGTGCCGATGCTATCAAAGCGATTGAAAAGATCCGAGCATTCTTAATTGATATTGTTCCGGATGCGATCGGGCGATTCTTTTTACGCGGATGAAGACGGTCCGCTTCAATATCGACTATATCGTTGAAAACATAAATTCCGCTGTAGAGAACGCTGAAAATGATCGTTCCGATCAGAATTCGCAGAAATGAAGGAAAATGGGTTAATTTCCCGTCAAAAATCAACGGAGCAAAAATAAATGCATTCTTGGTCCATTGATTGATACGCATAGCTTTCAAATAAGGCTTTATTCGATCCATAGCATGTATATTATAATCGGTGAGACATGAACGATGACATTTTGTGAAATTGAAATATAGCCGAGCGAATAATTTCGGTGTAAAACATATTCTATTAAAAATCGCGCCAAAAAATGATCGTTTCTGAAATTTGTTTATTGAGCTTTATCACTTTATGGCTTATAAAATCAATGGAGTCTCCCCGTGAAAGCTGAAAAGAAGAGGTTGGATGTTTTGGTTCAGGAGAACGGCTTGGCGGAAAGCCGGTCTTTAGCCCAAAAATTGATCATGGCCGGAAAAGTTCGAGTGAACGATAATATGGTTATCAAACCGTCAACTCTCTGTTCAACCGATGATCGGATCTCGCTTGACGCCGGACCGCGTTTTGTTTCACGTGGGGGAGAGAAATTATCAGGTGCCTTAGAAGCTTTCGGTGCAGATCTCCCCAACGGAAAAATTTGCGCCGATGTCGGAGCATCCACCGGCGGATTTACGGATTGTCTCCTGCAATATGGGGCAAAGAAAGTCTATGCGATTGATGTTGGATACGGAATCTTGCATTGGAATATCCGAAATGATCCGAGAGTTGTCTCCATGGAAAAGACGAATGCTCGTGATTTGAAGAGCTTACCGGAACCCGTTGAACTGGTAACCGTTGATGCGTCCTTTATTTCTTTACAAATTCTTTTGCCCGTTATCCGGAATTGGTTTGGCGACTCCGGCGGAACGGTAATCAGTCTGATCAAACCGCAATTTGAAGCTGGGAAAAAGGAAGCCGCAAAGGGTGCCGGTGTGATTCGTGACCCGGAAATTCATAAAAAAGTTTTAATGGAAACGCTCGGAAAAGCGGAAGAAATGGGATACGGAATATATGGATTGATCCGTTCTCCTTTAAAAGG
>JALHEL010000152.1 GCA_022837205.1 Leptolinea sp. | reverse complement strand
TCACCGGCATATTTAGCGGTCCCCGATACTTTCTCGGGTCCGTCTATTCTGCCGATTCTTTTTCCGATAACCGATATGGATGCCTGATCCATAAAATCAGTTTTCAACCTCAATAATCAAATCGGTTAATCGATGCCCCAGCACATCAATTAACCCATAATCCGTCAATCCCAATTGAGGAACGGTCGGAAGCGAAATAAACGATAAAGTCATAAACGGTGCGGCCATTTCAACTCCTAAGCTGCGGGCTGCATTGTTTAAATCATTCATTTGTTGCATCACATCATGAGCCGGAAGAACGCTCATCAATCCGGCCAATGGCAGTTCAAGTTTGGCGATGATTTTTCCGCCGGCACATGCGACGAAGCCGCCTTTCATCTTGGCAATTTCCCGTACCGCCATTGCCATATCGGAATCATTGGTCCCTACGGTAACAATATTATGGTGATCATGTGAAACGGACGAAGCCAATGCTCCCTTTTTAAGCATAAATCCCTGAACCAATGCGACGGACACCCGTCCGTTCTTGCCATATCGTTCCACGACTGCCAATTTAAGAATATCCCGATCGATCTGTGGATCAATCTGACCGTTAACGATTGGTAACCAATCTTGAATTTCCCGGTTGATTATCTGATCCGGAATGAGTTGAATCACACGACAAAGTGCTTGTTTCCCGTCTGCCTGAATCCGAAAACGGTCGGATGTGATCTCGGATTTCAGCTTTACCGTGTCAAATAAAAATGCCGGGTAATCCTTCATTTTAACCGGAATCGGCTTACCGTTTTGTGAAACAATTTTGCCTCCTTTCAGAACCAGTGCAGGTTTTATTTCTTTTAGATCGGGAAGAAGGACAATATCCGCAAAACGCCCGGGAGTGAGCGAACCGATTTGATGTTCCAAGTGGAAATGCCGTGCGGCATGGATGGTTGCCATTTTAATGGCTTCGATGGGATCTAAACCCATTTGGATGGATTTCTGGATATTATAACTGATGTGGCCTTCACGAAAGATATCGTTGACATGTTTGTCATCGGTACAGAACATTAAGTTATCGGTGGGCAGATTATGCTCTATGATTCCGCGGATCAGTTCCTCAACATTCCGCTCACTGCTGCCTTCCCTGATCAAAGTGGGAATTCCGACCCGTAAACGATTCAGCAATTCCTCATATGTAACCGTTTCATGATCATCCGAAAGGTGCCCGGTCGCATAGACATTCAATTCCTCAGGCGTCAATCCGATGGCATGTCCGTTGCAAATTCTTCTTGCCTCATAAGCGGATAAAATTTTTTCCAAATATTCATCTTTATATTCAAGTACTTTTGCCGGATCCAACTCTCCCAAACTGACGGTTTCCTCAAGTTTGAACAAATCCTTCGTTTCGTCAACGCCGATTGTTCCTCCGGTAGTTTCCAAACCCGGTGCAGTGGGAACTCTCGATGGAATTTCAAGGTATATTCGAAAAGGTAATCGATCGGAGTCTTTAATCAAGGCGGAGAGTCCGTCTTTTCCCGCCACATTGGCGATTTCCATTGCATCAACGAATAATGAAGTGGTACCCCAAGGAGTGATTGCTTCCGCGAGCGCTTCCGGTGTCAGCAGGGTTGTCTCAATATGCATGTGAGTGTCAATGAAACCGGGGACCGCGAACATCCCGTTTCCATCTATTCTTTGAAAAGCCTGAAAATCGGAAGCGGGATCCAATGCGACAATTCTGCCGTTGAATATTGCCAGTGAAGCCGGCCGAATTTCACTCGTATAGACATCGACTAAACGAATATTTTCAAGAATCAAATCTACTTTGCATTTTCCGCCGGCAGCTTTGAGTTCCTGTTTAAAACTTTCTATATCATGTGCCATGAAAAAATCACCTGACTATTAGTGAGATAATGTAAAACGAAAAAGTCCGCCAAACCGTTAATTCAATTATAACCGACATAAGAGCGGTTTTCGTCTCTTGTTTTTTTCGATTGAATTGTTAAATAGATGATCGGATAATCCGGATCAGAATAAGGATTGCAGAATTCAGCGCGAAGAACACAAAGATTTGTTGATTGATCCGGTAGAAAATTTTTGTCTATTATTAAAATGAGAAATATATTTTAAGATTTATACAGAAATCTCAAAGAATTCTAAAAAAGCATTCGAAAGGTTTTTTTGAATTTACCGTAATAGGATTGAGTATTCCATAGCCTGTTTGCCGCAGATAACAGACCCATTTCTTGTAAAACTTCGTTAATTGGTTTACAACTTTTTTCATGATAGATCAGGGTCAGTAGAGCCTGTTCCGCAGTCAAATATCCTTCGGAAACACAATTTTCAATATCGCTGTTTTTTAAATTAATTCTTTTTACCGGTTCTGCAAGAGCTGTCTGAATGTCATTTAATGTGCTGTATACAATCTCCACTTTTTTCCGTGAGATTTTTTCTAACCTATCTTGTACATCAATCGGGCTTATATCGGAAATTGCAATAATTAATGAATCATCTGTCTCTATAATCGGACAAGCAAAAAGTTCTTTCAACAATTCGATATTAAAATGATCCAATCTTGGACCTACTTGTAAAGATTGCAAGGGCACGTAAAGTGTGTGTTTTACGGCAGCCAATTCTCGTAAAAGGAATTCTTCGGATAATTTTCCCTCTTCCTTAAGAACAGAACCGATGCGCTTATTTTCTTCGTGAGATTTGATTAAAGCCAGTTTTAAATCTTCCGGCGAAATCATCTTATTCTCAAGAAGCAAATCTCCCAAATTCCGATGAAATCGTTTCAAAACATCTTTTTCAAGAAAATCATGGTCAGTTTTTACCCAGGTTTTACCGCCTTTACGGCTTTTTTCTTTCTTATTCGTTGTGCCTTTAAAGTACATCTGCCAAGCTTTAACCGTGGCGGTAAAGTTGATGAGATTTCCCCATACCATTCGAAACGGTAATATAGGCGGTAAAAAGCAAGCAATTATAGCGCTCTTCCAGCCGTAAATATTCTCGATTGCGACGGTACGCATAAATTGTCTTTCAAACATCATTACCGTTAAAACAATACAGAAATACCAAGATACAGAACCAACCGGATACATCGGTTGTAAAGGTAAGATAAGCGAAAGAAGAAAATAGATGAAAATAAGATATCCGGGGAGAACAAGTAAGTTAGAAAATTTTGCTTTCCAGTCACGGAATAAACTGTATCGCTGCTGAAAGTTAAAATTATTTTTTTTGGACCAAATCTCTTTAAAATGGATAGATTGCATCGTAATCCCATAAATCCATCTGGTCTTTTGTTTTACAGCGGTTTTAAAGGTTGCCGGAAAACGACTGCGAGTGGCGATAAATTCTGAAACAATCTTTCCCCGATTATCTAATCGTTCTACTGTCTCAAGAACATAATGTAAACGATGACCCCTTTGAATAAGCAGAAAAGAAAGTTTGTAATCTTCGGTTAAGCTGTTCTCAGGTAAGATGTCTTCGAAATCAGTTTCAGCAACTAATTCTCGTGAAAGTGCAAACCCTGTTCCCGCAGACGGAACAACCGAATCTGTCCGACTTCTGGCAACCATCGTATGGAAGTGATTCTCCGCAAATTCATCGGCATAAGTTCCGGTTGTCATATTTGGGAAGATATTACTCAGTTTGGGCATTTCCTGCAGCGGAAAAACAGCAAATTGCAATGCCTCATGTCGCCTGATTAAGTAATTCGTCATTTTTAATTCATTCGGATGAACTACGTCCTCCGAATCATGAATTGTAAAGCTGGAAAATATCCAACCTTTTTCATCTTCGAATTGTCTGATTTGCGTGATCACGTAATTGATGTTTTGCGCTTTAGAGGTGGGTCCGGGTTTATTGTTGATAATTCCGTGCACATTGGGAAATTCTTCCGATAACTCTTTGACAACGTTGATGGTTTTTTCATCATTCGGATATACACCGATAAAAATATGATACATCGATCGGGGGTATTGGGTTGATTCGATTAAATTTCTGATCACATCTCCGATAACATTATCCTCATGCCAGGCAGCGATTATGATTGCCAATAATTGCGGAATTTCATTATCTAAAGCTTCCAAGGGAATTTTATTGGTATCTTTCTGGAAATATTTCTTAATGATAACCACAAAATCCCAAGCAATATCATCTAAACTAAACAAGATGAATAAGAGAGCGATACAAAAACCAATCCAGTAAATCAACAGGTACTCCGATCAAATTTAAAAGTTTCCAAGAATCAAAAAATCAGATGGAACTTTTTATTGACATTTTGTTTTCAAGAGAAATATTTTTCTTGAATTATCATAATTTTATCAAATTTCAGAATAATTAATTGAAAACGATTCGGAAGATGTTTCAATGATGGAATTTTAGATTCTTGGCAATTTAAATTCACATAAAATAAAATTTATGAATATAATTACGATAAATATCATCCCGGTTCCTTTAGCAAAGATAAATCTGAATCTTTCTGCCAAACATCCGGATATTTGAACAAAGATTGCCCATAAAAATGCTTATAAATGCTTATAAATGCTTATATTTGTAAGGTTATAAAGTATCTGAAAAAATATTCGATAAAAAAAGTATAAAGATTGCAGAAAGGCAAAAAAAAGTATAGGCAAATATCCTGGGGATATCGCCTATAAAATTGAGGAGTGTATTTTATTTATACTGGCATTATAACCGGCCAGCGCGTAAATAAGCTGATAAAAAAACATGCGGTATCGTAAAGATAGTATAAAGATGATTAAATTTATCAAAAGACTTAAATAAGACAGGCCTTATTCGATTAATCGATTGCTTGTTGTTGGCTGATCAAGTTATAATTTAACAATAGATTTTGCGGCATGGTGGCTTGGTCTACTAACCCGTGAGTAGTTATATGGATGAGGAGTCGGTTTCTATATGGATTTAATCAAACTGGCAGTCGTATTTTTTTTGATTATAGCGGCGATTAAGTTTAAAAAGCCGCTTTATGTTGCTGTTTTAGCCGGAGCGGTCGGTGCGAG
>JALHEL010000151.1:8031-13092 GCA_022837205.1 Leptolinea sp. | reverse complement strand
GGGATGCCATCAACCAATCCTTCTTCTACGGAGCTGTTCCACGTATGGTGACAAATGTCAACCGCCCGTGGCTCAATGAGAATCTGAAACCATATCCATATGATCTGAACAAGGTCAATGAACTTCTTACCGCTGATGGGTATGTTAAGAATGCAAAGGGCTTTTGGGAAAAAGACGGCAAAGAATTAGCACCGAAGATTATGGTTTATTATGAACAGACCAGTGAGCGTTATGAGGTTTTGCTGTCAATCGTCGATATGTTCCGCAAAGCGGGGATAAATGCCGAGCCTTATTATCTGGATCGGGCTGCTGCGTTTGAAAAGTTGGATAAACGCGAAGTCGATGATATGTTTTATATTGCCAGTTGTACCAGCTATGAAGGTCAAGGTGATATCACCGACTTGAAAGCGGATTCCGCAAGCAATTACGGGCGATGGAATAACCCCGAATTTGAAGCGCTTTTTGACCAGTTGTTAGTGGAATTCGATATGAATAAAAGGGCTGAACTGCTTAATAAGATGCAGGAAATTGTATATAACGAAGCGGCAATTGTTCCTTTGTATATCATGATCGATGTTTGGGGAATCAATAACAAGCTTGAATGGGAACCCAATCCGACCGGTCGTGCGCTGATGAAATCTGCGAAAAAATATAAGTAAATTTTTCCGGATCAACAAAATAATATTATTTACGCTATAAACATTCGAGTAAGGCAGTGAGCATATTTCACTGCCTTACTTCGAAGGATCATTTTTCGAGATAAGTGAATAGTGGTAAAAATTTGGAAATCTAAATCCAGCGATAACTTTCTGCAGCTTGTTAGGAGGTAATAGTGGCTCGATATACAGCTCGGCGTTTGCTTCAAGCGATTATAGTTATTTTCGGTATAACAATTGCGGCATTTTCAATCAATTTTTTAGCGGGTGATCCGACTTATGTATTAATCGGTGATATGCGCGGGATGACGGAAGAAGATATCCAAGCATTTCGCCATCGCATGGGGTTTGATCGTCCGATTTTGGTTCAATATTTTGATTGGCTAAAAAATGCTGTCCGAGGCGATTTCGGTTGGTCTTATAAATATAAAGAGGACAACTGGAAAATCATTGTCGAGCGATTTCCCGCTACGCTGCAACTCACTGTGGTTTCATTGATTTTGCAATTATTGGTGTCTTTCCCGCTTGGGGTATTTGCTGCCCTAAAGCGGGGGACAAAATGGGATAGCTTTTCTATGGTTCTGGCCTTACTCGGCCAGTCGATGCCGTCTTTTTGGATCGGGTTAATGCTCATGATGATATTTTCCGTGAATCTAAAATGGCTTCCGGTTTCGGGGCGATATGAGGGAATTCGGAGTATGGTCCTCCCGGTAATTACGCTGTCATTTTATGGGATTGCGAGAAATACAAGATTGATCAGAAGTTCTATGCTGGAAGTTTTGGGAGAAGATTATATTCGGACTGCGCGTGCTAAAGGGCAAACGGAAAGAAATGTTTATATAAAACATGCCTTAAGAAATGTGTTGATTCCGGTTGTGACAATGGTGGGCATGGATTTGGGAAGCCTGCTCAGCGGAGCTTTGGTTGTCGAAACAATATTTGCATGGCCCGGGATGGGAATGCTGACCGTCAATGCCATAAATGGGAAAGATATTATGATGGTCCAAGCTTGTGTGACACTTTTTGCATTAATGTTCGTTTTTGCGAATTTACTGGTTGATTTTACCTACACAATACTTGACCCCCGCGTGAGACTTCAATAACCAAAGGATAAGTAGGAAATAATATGATGGAACCATCTAACAATACAACAAAATCTGAAAAGCATGCGGTAGAAATTAAAAAGCCAAAAAAATCGAGTAACAGCCGTTTTTTGTATGATTTGAAAAAATCGACGAAAGCAAAATTTGCGATCATCGTAATTTTTATCGTTTCGTTATTTGCTATTCTCGCTCCGATATTAACGCCATATGACCCGGTAACCACTGATTTAATGGCACGGCTGAAACCCCCCGTACCGTTCCGTTATTCGGTTGTGAGTCATCCGCTTGGAACAGACGCATTGGGAAGAGATATTTGGGCTCGGATCGTTTACGGAGCACGGGTATCCTTGCTCGTCGGAATAACGTCGGTCATTATTTCCGGATGCATCGGGGTAACACTCGGATTAATCGCCGGATATTTTGGCGGGATAGTCGATGATATCATTATGCGCATAGCTGATATTCTATTGGCTTTTCCCTTTATTTTACTAATGTTGGCTGTCCTTGCTGTGATCGGTCCCGGATTGGGAAACATGATTTTGGTCTTGGGCTTGACCGGATGGGTCTCGTATGCTCGCGTTGTCAGAGGAGAAGTGCTTTCATTACGTGAGAAAGAATTTGTAGAATCGGCACGCTCGCTCGGTGCAAGTAATATGCGGATTATTTTTAAGCACATTTTACCAAACGTAGTTAATTCCGTTATCGTGGTTGCATCATTTGCTGTCGCTTCGACAATTATTACCGAAGCAACTTTGAGTTTTTTGGGGTTAGGAGTTAAGCCGACCACACCGACATGGGGGATGATGCTTTCGGAGGGTCGTGAATATATTCGGCAAGCATGGTGGCTTACCACTTTACCCGGTTTAGCAATCGGAATTACTGTCCTGGGAATTAATCTGTTAGGAGATTGGTTGCGAGATGTTTTTGATCCAAGAACGTTATTATAAAAAAGATTTTTATAAGAATAGGCAGTCATAGAATGGAAAATAAAGATAACAGCAAAATGTTAAAACCAATTTGCCCAGAGAGTTTATTCGATTATTCGATCATCGAAGATCCACAATTCAGTACGGACGGGAAAAAAATCGCATTTGTTCGAATGCAAGCGGACGAAGAAGGGAATGACTATCACCGCACTATATGGATGGTTGATACAGATGGAAAATCGGAACCGTATCCGTTTACGAACGGCACTTCGGATCAAAATCCTCGCTGGTCTCCCGACGGCACACGCTTGGCATTCATTTCATCACGGGACGGATCTTCACAGTTATATGTCATTTCATTAAATGGCGGAGAAGCTGTTCAAATAACCGATATGGTCGGAGGAGTTTCGAATATAAATTGGTCACCGGATTCTAAATGGATCGCTTTTAATTCTCTATCCACTTTGAATGAGCATCATTTAGAAGATTTAGGAATTTTATATAATAAAGGGCTGAAAGAAGTACCGAAAGAATGGTCGAAAATGCACCGGCAGGAACTTCAAGATCCACGTGTGGTCACCCAGCTTCCTTATCGAACCGGTACTGCTTTTTTTGACGGATGCTACCAACATATCTATGTTATTTCCTCAAAAGGCGGTTCTCTGATGCGTTTATCGAATGGTGAATATCATCATGGCGCTCCCGAATGGTCAAAGGACTCAAAATTTGTATTTTCTAATTCAAAAAGAGATCAGTCATCCGGTGAGGAAAATTTTGAATTATGGTCTTCAGTTCTAAAATTTGATATTTACTCAGCAAAAGAAGAGGTTATTTTATCTGAAGTCTCGGAGGAGGGAAGAGAGATAGAAATTTCACCTGACGGAAGGTGGCTTGCTTATTTCTATGTCCAAAAAGCAGAAAGTCCGTATGAAGAACCTTACTATGTTGCCGTAAACTCATGTGTGGAAAAAGCTGAAAACAAGATTATCAGTACGGAAGATCAAACCGTTATCAATTTTAAGTGGGATAGTGACAGCAAACATATATATTTTTTAGTTCACGATCATGGCGACGGAAAAATTGTTCAAAACGATTTAGCAGGGGGGACGCCGAGAGAAATTGTTTACGGAAAGAGGATGGTAGAGCAATTTGATGTCAGTACGGACGGTAAAATGATTGCATTTTCCGTATCGTCGCCGATTACGCCCGGTGATTTATTTATAAAAAATGTCGATACGGGAGAAGAAAATCAACTGACACATTTCAATAAAGATTTTGAAACTTCTCATGCCTTTTCAATTCCTGATGAACTGGAGTTTACCGGTACAGACGGTCTGAGTATTCAAGGATGGTATTTTAAACCAAAAGATTTTAATCCGCAAAAAACCTACCCTGCGGTTGTTGAAATTCATGGAGGACCGCAAATCATGTGGGGAAACTCTTTTTGGCATGAATTTCAAGTATTGTGTTCAAGAGGATATTTTGTCTTCTTCTGTAATCCGAGAGGTTCAGCCGGATATGGTGCCCGATTTCAAAAATTAAGAGGTAAGGGCGGATATACCGACATGGCTGACATTATGAACGGTTTGGATGCATTTCTTGCCAAAGAAAGGTCGGTTGATCAAAACAGATTATGTGTAACGGGAGGGTCATACGGCGGATTTTTGACCGCCTGGATCGTCACACATACCGGCAGGTTTGCTGCCGCTGTGGCACAAAGAGGAGTCTATGATGAATTAAATATGTTTGGCAGCGGTGATATCCCCGAATCGGTAGAATGGTACTACGGCGGGATTCCGCGGGAGGAAAATTTAAAAGAACTTTGGGAATATTCTCCGATCGCGCATGCAAAAAATGTGACCACACCGTTATTGATATTACATAGCGAATTAGACTATCGATGCCCAATCAGCCAGGCAGAGAGCTTTTTTACTCATTTAAGGAGAAACGGAAACCGTGATGTTAATATGGTTCGATTTCCACGCGAAGGGCATAATCTTTCAAGAAACGGAGAACCTTGGCATCGAATCGAACGATTAAGAAGGATTACCGAATGGTTTGATCGTCAGATAAAATACACCAGTTTAATCGACGAAATATTAACTGACGATCAGTTAAACCAATGGATATACACTCTGAAAGCATGGCGGCGGGAGAATTTAAAATTGATACGATCAACTGAAAGCGGGAACAACGATATCGCCAATATGATGGTTCGAAAAATTTGGAACTATTTGAAAATGAATAAAAAACAATGTAATTTGATTATCGAAGGAAGCAGGTTGACCGTTGAAATACAGGGAATCGATTCCCGTGGAATTACAATGAGGGAAATTTTGCTTGCTGATAGACTCAATAAGATTTTTTTCGCTTAAA
>JALHEL010000151.1:2409-7979 GCA_022837205.1 Leptolinea sp. | reverse complement strand
CTTAAAAGTTGAAAGCACAAAAAAACGATCAAAAATTGTTGAAGATTATAAACTAAACCGGAGATGAGCAATTGCCCATCTCCGGTTTAGTTTATAACAAAAAGGAGAGAGGATATATCCTATTTAATCGGTATAATGCATGCTTCTAATTCGCGAGGATATTTCGTCAGGCGGCGACAGCCGTCTTCGGTAATCAGCAATGTATCCGAATGCCGAAATCCGCCAAAACCGGGGACATATAGCCCGGGTTCGTCACTGATGATCATTCCGGGTTTAAGAACGGTCATGTCACCTTCGGCAACCCATGGCGGTTCATGTTCCTGTAATCCTTTTCCGTGACCCATTCGGTGACGAAGAAAATCTTCATATCCCGCTCTTCTAATTTCTTCTAATGCCGCTTTGTTTACATCACAGCATTTCACACCCGGTTTTGCAGACTCCAATCCGGCTTTCCAAGCATTGTACATGGCATTAAAATAAGAAACCGTCTGATGATCCGGTTCTCCATAAATGAAGGTATGTTCGCTTTCCGATTCGTAGGTACAAACCAATGCACCGAAACCAGCTTCTATTACATCTCCCGGTTTCGGTTTCAATGTTGATGACATCAGACCATGCGGATGAGCAGAATGAGCTCCGTAGAGAACCGCGCCGTTGGTGGTTCCTTGATTCGCAAATGTCAACTCACCCAATTCCTTGATCATTTTATTTACGGTATGATCGCGTGCATAATTATAAGCATCTAATTCGGATAACCCTTCAATAATTGCATCTTTTGTCATTTCAACCATATAATCGGCATAAACAGAAGCGCATTCCAGAATTTGAATTTCCTCGGCATCTTTTACCAGTCGCATTGTATATACCAAATCGCTGATTTGAATATTCGGACAACCTTCCTGTGCGATTTTCCATTGGCGATAATTTAATTGATCGACGCCTATATGGCTATATTGTGAATTCTCCTTAAGCATCCAGGCAATCGGATGGATTAAACCGGGGAAATCAAAATAAACATGAATGGATTTAATCCAGGTTTCCGATGCCATTTCCTGTTCCAGTTTGGGAACATATAAAGACGGTTCCCCCATTTGAGGGATCAGCAGACCTAAAGGCCTTTCGGTAGATTGATGGAAGAATCCTGAAGCGTAAAAAATATTATATGGATCAAGAAGAAGAATAGCATCCAATTTATCTTCCGATAATTTAGATTGGATTTGGGACATTTTTTTAATGTACCAATCAGTTGTCAATTTCATGATTTCACCGAAGTTATTTATATTGTTTAACGAAATTTTTCATTCTTTCCGCAGCAGCGATAATACGTTCTGTTGGAGAAAGAAGAGAAATTCTTACATAACGACCGGTAGGATCAAGGAACAGTGACCCGGGAAAAATAAGTACTTTTGCCTGCATTAACAACTGCATACAGAATTCTTCAGGAGTCATACCGAGACTGGTCACATCAGTGAAAATATAAAAGCCTGCGCGGGGAGGAATAAATGAAAATCCCATTTCAGTAAGTGCCGTTGCCATTATGTTGCATCTTTCTTTGTAAATATCTCTCATTTCTTTCACACAGTCTTGCGGACCCGTATAAGCGGCAAGCGCGGCAGCCTGTGTCGGCGCGGGACAACAAATTGAAATCGTATGGGCGGGCTCGGTTAAAATTTCACAAAACGGAGCGGGCGCCGCAAAAAAACCACAACGCCATCCTGTCATGGCATATATGATTTTGACGGTCCGTTTATCGTGATTGTTCTTTCCCGCATACCGGGAATGGATGCAACACTCAGATGCGGCGTATCATCGAAAATAATATTTTCATAGATTTCATCGCTGATGACAATCAGGTCATGCTTTATTGCAATTTGGCATAATTCTTTAACCTGTTCCGGGTCATACATGCCGACCGGATTACCGGGATTGACCAACGAAATGGCTTTGGTTTTCGGAGAGATGTTCGCTTCCAGTCGTTCAGGAGTTAAGCGAAAGTTCTCTTCCGGAATACATTTGACAACTTTCGGTACTCCTCCAAGCATCAAAATCGCTTCGTCATAAGAATTATAGCGGGGCTCGGGCACAAGGACCTCATCTCCCGGATTCAAAATGCCGAAAAGGGACAGAAAAACCGCTTCTTCAGCTCCTACGGTTACCGTAATTTCATTTTCAGGATCATAATCAAGGTTATTATCCCTTTTTAGTTTCTCAGCAATCGCTTCGCGAAGTTCAATAGTTCCTCGAACATGCGTATAATGAGTAGCTCCGTTATCAATTGCTTTTTTCGCAGCTTCGATAATATGCTTTGGGGTCGGAAGATCCGGATCACCGCGACCCATGAGAATGACATCATCTAAAGTGGCTGCTTTTTCAAGCAGTTTTGTACGAATACTTAATTCCCCGACGGTTCGTGTTTTATCAGAACGAAGCCTATCAAGTGCGTTACAACTCATAGTTTTACCTCCGATGTGGCGATTGTGAATTATTTTTGGGAATACAGGGGTCTAAAAGAAATTAATCTCTTCCCTTATCCTCTGATATATATTATAGAAAAAATATTGTAAAAAAGCAAATAATATGATTAAAAAGGAAAAGAATTTTCGAAAATAAGTTGTTCGAAAAAAAAGATTATCTCATTCACTCAAATAATCTAACTGGTTTTCGATTGCGATATCCGCTTCTCGCTTTCCGAATTATTCTTCGAATAACTTTCAATTACCTGAAAATTTTGCAGAAAATTCTCTAATCTGTTCAGCGAATTTAGAGTTTCCGTCTTATAAAGAACACCTATCGCTGTAATGATTGCATTTATCATTGAAACAATAGCGCAATACGAATTGAGATAAGTATATGATTTTACTGTAATTTCAAGTGAAAGATCCGCTGCTTTCGCGTCCGGAGAGAAAATGCTGTCACTGATAACAATTGTCTTACAATGATACTTTTTAGCAATTTTAATTGCGGTATATGTGTGACTACTGTATCTTGGCAATGAAAAAGCTAATAAAACGCAATTTTTGCGCATCGAATTTAACTGTTGGAACTGGATACTGTCTTCCGCGTTGATGGATATACAGGGGATGCCGATCGGTGTCAATAAGAGTTCGGTGAGTTCGGCAATTTTATATAGCCCGCGATTCCCGATAATATAAACTTTTTTGGCATCATGAATTTCTCGCACAATTTGTTCGAAAGATTTGTTATAAGGTTCTTTTGAGGTATATAGAATATTTTCCATATCCTTTGCTAAAACAGCTGTCATAATTTCGTTGGCAGACATATTTTCAGATAAGGATGACGATGTCATACGGTTTGGAAGTTTCAGATTTTCTTTCACTTTTTCGGCAATATTCTTTTTCATTTCGATAAAGCCGCTGTATCCCAATGCCGCAGAAAATCTGACGATTACCGATTCGCTGACGCCGCTTCTTTTAGCGACCTCAGTAATGGACATAAAGGCAACTTCTTCGTAATTCGAACAAATAAAATCAGCTACCTTTTTAAAACTCTTACTAAATCCGTCTTGCTCTTTTTTTATACGCTCGAAAATATCCATCCCTTGCATCGTCCTTACTTATAATATATTTAGGTGTTACTTCGATTCAAAATTATATTATATTTATCGAGAAAAAGGCTTAATTATGAAATAAGAAGTTTTATAATAAAAAAATTCTTCATAAATTATCAAAAAACATATAACGAATAAAAATGAATTTTCGAAGATCTTACAAGAGAGATTTATGTTACAATATTTGAACAAAAGACAAAAAAATTTCTTAAAATTATAATAATTTAAGAATTGAGAAATAAATTAACAACAAGAATATGTGGGCATTTGGCAGCCTGATCCATTCAGGCCTATGAAACAGCCAAAAAGAATGACCGGGGTACTTAAGAATTTGAGCGAAAGAGTTTGAATATTTCTATTCATTTGAAAAAATATTGTCACATAAAGGGACAAATAATTCAATAAACAATAAGAATGAACTAATACAAAGAGAGGAAAAAAATTATGTGTTTCATGATAGCAGTGGGAAAGAAAGCGAGTGCCGATGGATCAACAATGGTTGCTCGGAATTGTGATTCCAATTCAACCGAAGCCCAACGAATTATTGCGTATCCACGAAAAAAACATCAACCGCACGAATTGATTCGCATCCCCGATTCAAATAATGTTGAGATTCCGCAAGTAGAGGAAACATTTGCATTTATAGCTATAACCCGATATGTTGACGGAGATGATATCGGAATGGTTGCCGGAGGCGTCAACGAGTTTCAATTAAGCGCCGGTGCAAGTACGGGCGGTTGGTTGAAAAAAGAAGTTGAAGATATTTCGCCGATGCCGGAAACCGTGATCGGCGACTACCGTATGCAATTAATTTTGGAACGATGCAAGACAGCTCGCGAAGCGATCGAATGGCTCGGACAAAATGTAGCAGAATATGGAGCCAGGACCGACAATTATATTATTGCGGATCCGAATGAGGTTTGGTTGTATGAAGAATATCAAGATCATCATTGGGCTGCTGTTCGTGTACCCGATGACAGTTTTGTTGTTGAAGGTAATTCATTTAGAATCGCTGATTTTTTCCCGGAAGATACCGCGAATTATTTATGTGATCCGGATTTGATTCCTTTTGCGATTCAACACGGTTTATGGGATCCGAATTCCGGAAAGCCTTTTAATGTATCTCGTGCATATGGGACCAATAACAGGAATCGTCCGCGCGGGAAACATGGCGAATTCGAACAGCCTTATTATAGTCTTCATCGAATTTGGAGAAGCATCAGTTTATTGAACACGGATTTGAATTTGGATGAATACGAACCTACTCAAGAGTATCCGCTTTTTGTCAAACCTTCCAAATCCATAACTCCCGAAATGTTGATTCATGTTTTGAAGGATACATATGAAGGAACTGATTTGGATGAATATGGGAAAACCGATATGCCCTACGGGACTATTGTAGATCCTGTAACCGGGCATTATCGATATTCACCGGCTTGGAGTAAATCTCGAATCATCGGATGTCCGCAAACGATTACCTCTTGGGTAACCCAATCTCGCAGTTGGATGCCGAATGAAATCGGTGGGCTGATCTGGGCAGGATTAGCAGCCACGGCGAGTAGTCCGCATATCCCATTTTATGCCTGTCATAAAGATACTCCTTCGGCATATAAGATTGGCATAGCCGGAGATAACAGCGTTTATTTACCTGATTCAGCATATTGGCTTTTTGAAAATATCGGGAACATCATGAATTTATTTTACGATGGCACGGTTGATTTAGTGAAACCGGTCTGGGAAGATTTTGATCATAGGAGATATGAATTTCAAAATTCCATCGAACAAATCGCTTTGAACCTCTACAAAGAAGATAAGCAAAAAATGATTGATTTCCTGACTTCCTATTCAAACGGCGTTGCCCTTGAAGCATTGGAAGTCGGTCAGGATATGTTAGCGAAGTTGTTTACAAGATTAGCAATGGTAAACAATCCTCAGACGACGCGTGGATATGAAAATCCGGCTGAATGGAAAAAATCAGGTTTTATTTATTAGTCATGTAAAA
>JALHEL010000151.1:0-2354 GCA_022837205.1 Leptolinea sp. | reverse complement strand
AGGAGGAACCAATGATTTTAAGAGCTCATCATATCGGGATTGCGGTGGAGAAACTGGATCAGGCTATATCTACTTATGATAAGTTGTTCGGATATAAAGCAACGGATATCAGGAATAATCAAGGAAAAGGATTTCAATTGGATGCAAGAATCATGATGCCGAATCGAACATGGCTGCACTTAGTTGAAAATTGGAATCCGGAATCTCGAGTAAACAAATTCTTACAGCAACATGGTGAAGGATTGGAACATATCGCTCTTGAGACTACTGATATTGAAGAAGAAGTCGCGTATTTACGATCAATAGGCGTCCCGGTATTTGAAGATAAAATTTTTAATGCAGCGGATGGATTCGAAGCTTTTATCTATCCGGATGCGGCCATCGGTTTTACGGTCGAATTGATTCAGCCTCATATTACCAGTTATTATTGGCAGCCGGAAAAAGTTTCAAATCCGAATTTATTGGGATTACAACATATCGGTGTTGCGGTGAAAAATGTAGTTGAGGCGGCAAATAAGTTTGAAAAACTTTTTAGAATCAAATCCTCCGATCTGCGGACAGATCAACATTACGGAACTCAGAAAGATATCATGATTGAACCGGGAAATGACCGATTATGGCTTCATCTTGTTGAAAGTACCGATCCGGAAAATCGTGTAACACAATTTATGGCTCAACATGGAGAGGGGCTGGAACATCTGGCATTTGAAGTAAATGATATTCGGAGAGCTGTAAAAACAGTCAAAAAAGCGGGTGTTTCTCTGACAGCAAATAAAATTTATCTCGATCGAGAAGATGGATTTGAAGCCTTTGTTGATTCAAAAAATAATCATGGGGTCACCGTAGAACTAATCGAACCATATATTACAAGTCGCGGATATCGCTATAAAGTTGAAGATTTTTAAGTGTTTTCTATAATTTTCAATTTTAAATAAATGGTTGTTTGCTTTAAGAGATATCGTTTTATAAGGAGCCGAATAAAAATGAAAATTTTAGTTTTGAATCCGAACACATCGGAAGCGGTTACTCAAAGAATCGCGGAAACAGCCAAAAAAGCGGCTTATCCGGATACCGAAATTGTTGTAGCCGGTATTCCGCATGGACCGGAGTCACTTGAGTCTTTCTATGATGAAGCGATAGCCACTCCTTATATCCTCCAATCTGTGAAAAATGCAAATGAAGCCGGTTATGATGCTGTCATTAATGCCGCTTTTTGCGATCCCGGAATTGAGGCTTTAAAAGAAATTTCGGATATACCTGTTTTCGGATTGGAAGAATGTTCCTTTTCTGCTGCCCTTCTTTTTGGAAATAAATTTGCGATTTTGACGGAACAAAAGCATAAAGAAGCTGTTAAGTCACGGGAAGTTAGGAAACATGGATTAGAAAGTCGTTTCGCCGGTGTAAAGGCTTTAAATATGGGTGTCGTGGAAATAGCGAACAACCCTCTGAAAGTTAAAGAAGCCGGAATAAAAGCAGCCAGAGAACTGATCGAAAACGGTGCGGAAGTCATTATCTTGGGCTGTTCATCGATGGCGGGTTATTCAGAAGATTTAGAAAAAGAGTTAAAAGTCCCGATCATTGATCCTGTTGCGACAACGGTTAAAATGGCCGAGGCTTTTACTGCTTTGGGTCTGAGACATGCAAAAATAGGACTTTATTCGAAGCCGAAGATACAAAAAATGAAATGACAGAAATGTAATTTAAAGAAATTCATGTAATTAAAAGAAAGAGGATAAACCGACACATGACAAAAGTGGAATCCGATATGAATTGGATGTGGTTATGCCTTCAACTCCGGATGAAGAAGAATTATTCCGTCTGTTGCCGGATGCTGAAATTTTGGTCACTCAAAAGGTAACTATTGATGAACGTATGATGAATGCCGCACCGAAATTAAGGCTTATTCAAAAAATGGGGAGTCGGGCTGATAATATCGATTTAGAGGCGGCAAAGCGACGACGAATTAATGTTTCCGTTGTCTCATTACCGGGATCCGTTGCGGTAGCTGAACATGCAATGATGCTGATCTTAGCATGTGCAAAGAAACTGATCTTGGCTCATGAACTGACCGTAAAAGGTGCTTATCGTGATTTAGGAATTGAACCGAAACTTACCTCACAAAAATCTCATGGTTTTCAATGGATGAAAATTCCCGATTTGCAGGAATTAAATGGATCAACGTTGGGCATTTTTGGCTTTGGCGATATCGGTAATGAAATTGCTAAACGAGCCCATGCCTTTGAAATGGAGATACTTTACTTTAAGAGACATCCATTACCAGAGAAAATGGAAGAAGAATTGGATGTCAAATATGTCAGTAAAGAAGAATTGTTCAAACGGTCTGATTTCTTGGT
>JALHEL010000150.1 GCA_022837205.1 Leptolinea sp. | reverse complement strand
GGCAGCTGTTATCGAACCGATAAAAACTCTGCAATCCGGATCGTTTTGAAAGCGATCAACTGCAGCCTGCCGATCGGCTTCTTTGCTCTCACCGGTCAACTTTACGGGGTTGAACTCAGCTAACCCTTCCATAAGCTCATCGATCACGTCATGATGATGCGCTGCGATAATGATCTTATTATCGTTGTCTTCCAGCGCATTTTTCACATGATCGATTACGGACGGCACTTTTGCGAGTGCTGTTTCATGACGAAGCTTCGCCATTTCGGTAAAGTCAACCTGCATCGCATCCCGCAATCTGGCGACCGCCGCTTTATAAGCTTCTTCGCTTTCCGCTTTTGAAAGCTCAATTGCCGCCCGCAAGTCGGCTAAGCGATCTTGACTTTGCTGCTCGTATGCAGATTCGGCTTCGATCGCCTTCTTCTGGGTTGAATCTTCTGGAGCAATCTCAACGATTTGGCGAATTTTTCTGGGAAGCTCAGTCAGGACTTCAGATTTTAATCTCCTGACCATGACCGTTTCCCGAAGCCGCTTCTGCAGTTCATCGAGATTTGATGAACCTGTAAAATCCCATCCGTAACGGGTTTGATGGGCGTTGCAATATCTTTTGGCGTAGGTCATGAATGATCCCCAATTCCCGCCGAGATCTTCGATAATGTTATAAAGCTCTGCAGGTCTATTCACGATCGGGGTGCCCGTCATGCGAATCTTCCGCCTTGACTTGATCGCCTTTACAGCTTTCGAACGCAGGGCTTTCGAATTTTTTATATAATGACACTCGTCAATTACCGAGATGTCAAAATTTCGAGAAGATAATTCTTTTTGGAATTTTACCAACCCCTCATAGTTGATTATTATGAGGTCTGTTTCTGGTAGGCTGCCGTTTGCAATTCCCACGGTCAGCGGGCGGGTCAACCATCGTTCAAGCTCCCGTGACCAATTCAACTTTAGCGATTTCGGACATACAATGATGCCGGTTTTGATCGACGGGTCAGCGTTGATAACGCCGATGGCTTCAACGGTTTTACCAAGTCCCATCTCATCGGCGATCAAAACACCGTCCCTGTCTAAAGCGTACCGGATGCCAGCCTTCTGAAAAGGTCTATAATCCAAACCTTCAGGTTTTGGCAGGTCGATATCTGCTTTTGTGGCTCTGCTGGCTTCGATTGCTTCAGCACGGGCTTTTTTTATTTCGGCAGGAATTTCCTGCCACCAAACCAATTCCCAGTTGCCGTACTGGTTTTTGCTGAAGCTGGCTCCGAGGGCTTTCAGCTCATCCTTGTTCGTTTTCCAAGCCGCCGAAATTTCTGGTGTAACTGAAGCTTTTCTCATTAATCGGGGTCCGAATTTGGTCTGAACTTCTTTCGGCTCCGTCCATTTTGCTAATTTTTCGATATCGTTTGCGTTCATTTTTCTCTCTCCTCCTTTGTAATTAATCGTTTTCGATAAACCACTCTCTCCACGCCATATGGAGAACGTCTTCCGGCGCCATCTTGTATATATCTTCCGCAAATTTTGGTCTGACAACTACAAAAATTGTTATACACTCTACGGTATGAATCCGGAACTCCTCCGGGTTATCAGGAAATACCTCCACGGCTGTTGCCGTAAAGGTATATCTATTATCACAATCGTCGATAATATCGATGTTTTCGTAAGCATTTAGGTTTTTTATCATTTTATTTCCCTCTCTTTCAGTAAATACTCTTTTTATTTATACATATATTATAACATCTTTTCCCCATTTTGTCAAGACGTTTTCCCGAATTCCTTTCTCCCCGTATGGCCGATAGGACAGCCAAATCATTATTCGATGACCGCATCCTTGGATATTTTGCAGTCATTAAGAAATACGCAATGCTTGAATGTTCCTGCGTTGATTTCGCAGGACCCAAAAACGCAATTTCCAAAGATCGACTTTGGATTATCAAGCTTTGAATAGTAAATTTCACTCAGATTGCCGACGATCTCGCAATCGCTGGCAATGCCCCTCACGTGCGAAGAACTGATCCGCGCGTAAGAGGCGCTGACACTGTTTATGTCAGAATGATAAGAAAAAATCTTTCCTTTACCCAACAAGCTCCCAATGTGCGAGCAGATAATATCCAGCTCGCCATTATTTATTGCACCGGATATTTTGCAATAGTTTACATAACTGGCGCTTCCTTCGTCCACGGTAAGCATATAAACATTTCGAGCGTTTATTGTCTCACCATCTTTGAGAGTTACATAACTCTCATTTTCCATCTCGTAACCTTTCATATCCCCTCCTTCTAAAATAAAGCAGGATACCGGTATAGCCGGTATCCTGTTTAGTTATTAATATCCCCATTTCTTGCTGATACGACCAGCAAGTTGTGGAGTTATCTCCCTACGACCGTGGCGATCCCATTCAATAAGGAAATGTTTTTCCTTTCCCCGGTCATAGGTGATTTTCTGACGGGTTTCCCCGTCAATATAAACCACATCAGAACCATCCAGCTCATTGTGTTGAATTGTCTCCAAAACACCAGCGAAGGATTTAATAATCTCCTTCACTTGCCACATTGGTTGCCAGATCGTTACCCTGGCAGCGAAATCGCAGCCTGCTTCTTCTGCAGACTGAAACGATTCATACTGCTTTAGCTCGGAAAATCCCGAGCCGTAAGCCCAGTCATACTGGGCTCCGTAAACTACACCTTCTTTATTGAGATCCAAAGTTATCATTGCCTCTTTCCTCCGTTTTTTTATTTTATACTTATATTATACTCTCTTTCCCCGTTTTGTCAAGACATTTTACAACGAGTTTATTAAAAAAGTAGACTCTGGAATATTGCTCCAGAGTCTACCACTTTTACAAATCGTCTCTTTTGACTATTTTCCACTCGTATTCTGGATATTCTTCTTTGCACTGTCGCCATTTGTTAGAGAAATTGTTTGTGACAATGCCTTTCGTATCCTCCACTACCCAGATTTTCCGCTCCGTATCAAAATACATGAAATCCGCTACATAAACTACCGGACGCATCTTCTCCCCTGTCCGAGGGTCGATATATCCCCGGGCAATCACAAATTGCACTTGCAGCTTTAGCTTCGTGATTTTGCCAGCTCGCTGAAGCTCCATCAGTTGCTTGTAGCGATCCGCCTCCAGTTTTGAAGCAAATCGGATTCCGTTCAATTCTGAACGGATTGCATTGTATTTGTTTGACTTCCCAAAACTGACGATATTCCCGCATTTCACGCATTCAAAAAGTTGCTCGTGCGAATAATCGTATGGCGTATCGGTTTGATGAATCCGAAGTGCTCCAGATCGTGACAAGTCGGCATTGCACCGATCACAGATAATCAACGTATCTTTCCGTCTTTGCAGCCCGCGCATTTTCCCTCCTTCCTGACCGGCTCGTAGACTATCTCATAATCGCAATGGTCACAAATAAGATAAATTTTCCCATTTTCTTCCGCTTTTATCCTCATCAAACCATTACATGCTACACATCGTATGCTTCTAATATCCGTTTCTTCCTCCGACAATCAAATTGTAATAAGTGAGTTGTAAATACCTCGTTAACTTGGTTAGATCATCATACTCACCTGATTCATCATCTATCAAATCAAGAATGAATCGTTCTGCCGATGATAATAATTCCCCGGGGTCTGTTTTTTCTAAAGCAGAATCCATCGTATGAAAGGTTTTACCACCGTCAAAACTGATTGCCGCCAAATCATATTCATCGAATGAGCAAAGATAAATTTCATCCAAATGACTCTTTATATATAGATCTATATCCTCAGTGCCTTCCGGAATATCAACGCAGGCTTGACGATAACTGCCAAATAACTTGATAAAACCAAAATAAGTATCACCGAGCATAGATTTCTGGATCTTATAAGGAATCCATTCCGTCACGATTTTAATCCTTTCCATCATGCCTCCTTTAGAATTTCATTTCTCGATTAACCATTTCATCCTGACACGCAAGGATAAGATCAACCGGAATAATTTTATTTGACCGGTAAATATACCGGTATTTGAAACATAAATAATAAATATTTCTGAGCTCTTTCGACGGCAGAACTCTGACAAATTCATTGTCAAAAGGTAAAATAAATTTCTCCGCCGGATTTTCTATCGTATCATCAATGATTTTTAACTTCATAGCCTGCTCCCCATTTTTGCTCGAACTCTGAAAAAACCGGATAATCTGGATTTTTCGTAAATATCGTGTATTGTTTCGGGTTTTGAATTTCTCTCCCTTTCAGGATAAATAACGCTCTTATGTTTTTTCGTTGGCTTTCTGATAGCGATTCTAAACCGCTCATATCTCGCGGCACCTCGGAAAGTCCAACGATGATATCGGCATTGTAGACAACTTGCCCGCTTCCGCGAACATGTTTCATGGAAGGAATTACGTTGTCTTCCAGCCCGCCTTTGTTGAGACTATGAACGATTATCCCGACAAGCCCGAGATCGGAGCATATCTTTTTTAATCCTGTACTAATCGTAGTTGTCCTTCTAGTCTCATCCTCTTGTAGCTCATCTGACATGAGATACATATAATCCAACACAAACCACCTGATTCCGTTCATGACTTTTTGCTTTGTCAATTCAGCTCGCAACGTTGCCAAATTCCAATCCGCATAGTCGGAAATATACAATTTCCGTTTGCCAATCATTTGGATGGTTTGGTCGTATCTCGCTTTCTCTTCGGCAGTCATCCGACCCTCTTTTAAACTGCCCGAATTAATCTTCCCCATCCCTGATATCATTCGCCTTATCACAGACCGACCTTGCATTTCCAGAGAGTAAATTACCCCGGGATACCATGCCGCCATCTGCAGCCCTATCTGCATTGTGAACATTGATTTCCCGACAGCAGGGATACCCATAACCATCATCATCGTTTTGGGTTCAAGCCCACCAATGATATCGTCAAGGGCGATCAGATCCTCTTCGAAGTCATCCAACCAATCAGAAATATGCACTGCAGACTCAGAAATACCAGTTGTTTTTGAAATTTGATCGATTATGTGCGATACCGTTTCTTCCAATGGCTTTTCAATGTCCAACGCGTCCGTATATAAAGCACTTGACGCAGTCACCACCTGCCGGCGCGAATAAAACTCGCGCAGCCTTTCCTCGTATGTTTGCCAGTGCATTGATGATCCGCATGAGAGCGTGAGATCGTGCAAAGCCATTTTAGTCCAACCGGTTACACCATGGCTGACTAAGTCGGAATACAACGAGGAAATGTCAATTTCCTCCTTCTTGTCAGACATCCTTCGTAGAGCTCGGAATAACTCTGCATTTTGCTTGCTCGAGAACATCTCTGGTTTGGCTGTGCTCATCGAGAGATTCTCCGGCGCGATAATGAACGCGCCTAGTAAGGATTTTTCCATTTCTTCATCAAACAATGTTTCTATTTTCATCTTAATACCCATCCTTCCAAATCGTCGTTTATCGTTTTTGTTTTTGCTTTCATGTCTCTCCCTATGGCAAGGATTGACTGCGGAGATTTTATCGTCAATCCCTGTTTCCTCATCTCCGTAACAATTCTCGGTATATCATCTGGA
>JALHEL010000149.1 GCA_022837205.1 Leptolinea sp. | reverse complement strand
TTATTCGCAAATACACCGGGGAACATTTTTTACACTATTTTAAAAAATACTGCGATCTGGGTGATTGTATCTTTATTTTTCCAATTTACCATCGGTTTTTCTTTGGCTTTATTGTTGCGTAAAAAATTTCGCGGCTCATCTGCTTATCAGGGGTTGATTTTCTTTCCATGGGCGGTTTCCGGATTCCTGATCGGGATCATGTGGCGCTGGATGTTTAATGGCACTTCTGGAGTTATTAATGATATATTATTGCGGATTGGAATCATCCATTCTCCGATCGCCTGGTTGGCGAGTAAAGATACTGCGCTACTTTCAGTCATTATTGCCAATATCTGGTATGGGATTCCGTTTTTTACGATTATGATTACCGCTGCGTTACGCGGTGTACCGCAGGAATTATATGAAGCCGCCGAAGTTGACGGCGCGAATGCCGTCGGAAAATTCTTCAACATTACCATTCCGAGTATCAAATCGGTGATCCTGCTGACCATATTAATGAGAGTCATCTGGATCTTTAATTTTCCGGATTTGATTTATTCAATGACGCAGGGAGGACCGGGCGGATCTTCGCATATCATCACCTCTTTTATGATGCAAAAAGTGCAAAGTTTGGATTACGGGTTAGCTTCCGCATTGGGATTATTGGTGATTTTATTCCTGACCGTCTTTACGATTATCTATTTTTCCGTTACCAAGTTCGGCAAATTGGAGGATTAAACGATGAAATCTCGAAAAATAAAACGCCGGATTCTTTCGACAATCAAATTCATTGTTCTGGGAGTCTATCTGATTATTGTCATCTTTCCTTTTTTTTGGATGCTGATGACTTCCTTGAAATCTTCTCAGGGAGAAATCTACGCTTTTCCGGTAAAGTATTTTCCGGAAACCCCTTCTCTGGTGAATTATAAGGAAATGCTTTGGAAGGGGAACTTCGGGCGTTATATGATGAATTCCTTCATTGTTTCCGGCGTTGCGGCTGTCTGTGCGGTTTTTATCGGAATTTTGGCGGGCTATGTGATTACGCGATTTAAATTCAAAGGTCGGGGAACCGTTCTGTTGTTTTTCTTGGTAACGCAAATGGTCCCGGCTTTTATCATGTTGGCACCTTTGTATCAAATGCTCTCGAAATTTGGGATGATTAATAAATTATCGACATTAATGCTGCTTTATACCAACATGATGATCCCATTTTCCGTGGTGACGTTGCGCGGCTTCTTTGCCTCGATTCCATCGGAAATTGAGGAGGCTGCCCAAATTGACGGTTGCGGCAGACTACGGGCGTTATTTTCCGTCATCGTGCCGATTATGCTTCCCGGGATCGCAGCGACTTTCATTTTTGCTTTTATCAACTCATGGAATGAATTATTTATGGCGGTGATGTTCATTGACGTCGATGCTTATAAGACGATTCCGGTGGGACTGAATGCTTTGATATTGAAATATGATATTAAATGGGGTGAGATGGCAGCCGGGACAATTATGGCGCTGATCCCCACAATTTTCCTGTTTTCTTTCGCTCAGAAATATATGGTCGAAGGACTGTCAGCCGGCGCGGTAAAAGGTTGATCGGAGAATTTATAAGGAGACTCGGAGAAGAATTTTATGCTCAATGAAATGCAAAATGCCAAGATGATCTATAAATTGAAACGATGTCTGACGGTTTTCGAACCATATGTTTTCAGAACGATCGATCGTCTTCCTTATCGAATTTATCAAACAAAAGAACACGTCCGCTCGGTTCCGGATGATGCGCTGTTCTCCGATCCGGGTGAAAAATGGGGCGGGGAATGGATGAACTGCTGGTTTAAAGGCAGCTACACGCCACGGCCCGAATCAGCCGGACAAACGCTTTATGTGAAGCCTTCGGTGGGGGGATATGAGGGACTGCTGTGGATTAACAATGAGCCGCGCGGAGCGTTTGCGACCAAAATCGTGGTGACCCGCCACGGAAATCATTTTTGCAGTCCTATTTGTCGAAAAGCCGATCCTGCCGAAACGATCGAATTGGCCATCGAATTTTATGCCGGCCATTATGTTATCGGATGTTTGCCTTTTGAAACCGCTGAACGAGGCGATTTCATGTATCCGTGCGGACCGATTGAAATCTGTGAAAAAGTATGGGATGTGGCAGATTTTATCTGTGATCTTCGCGTATTGATTCAATTGGCGGAAATGTCGGATGAAAAATCTTTTCGCCGGGCGGAAATCATGAATGTGTTGACGGAAGTTCATCGAGTGATTTTGTATTCTCCCGAGGATGCCGAATACGATGACTGGATCGATTCTCTCCGGCAAGCTCGTTCGATCATGCAGCCGGCGCTTGCCGCAAAAAACGGAACAAATGCTCCGGTGGCGGCATTGACCGGGCATTCCCATATGGATACCGCGTGGTTGTGGCCGGTCAACGAGACGATTCGAAAAAATGCCCGAACTATTGCGAATCAACTCAGTATGTTGGAATATTATCCGGAATATCGATTTATTCAAAGTGCTTCGCTGCATTCCCGGATGATCGAACAAAATTATCCTCAGATTTTTTCCGTGATGAAGGAAATGATCGCCCGCGGACGATACGAAGTGAACGGGGGTGTCTGGGTCGAATGTGATTGTAATATTACAGGCGGGGAATCGATTATCCGGCAATTCTTATGGGGACAACGATATACTTTGCAGAAATTCGGCATATTATCCGATTGCTTCTGGCTGCCGGATACTTTTGGATATTCGGCGGCAATTCCTCAAATCATGCGCGGATTCGGGATCAAATATTTCCTGACCACGAAAATGGCATGGAATGACACTAACCGATTTCCGTATAACACCTTTGTTTGGGAAGGTATCGATCATAGCCAGGTGCTTGCTCATTTATTTGTTATGGATACTTGGGCGGATCCGCAGGGATTATTGGAGCGAGTCAACGGCATTCAATACGAAGACGGGTTGATCAATAAACAGGATTGCAGCGAACGGCTGGTTGCCTTCGGATATGGGGATGGCGGGGGCGGTCCGACCGCGGAAATGATCGAAACGGCACGGCGAACGGAGGATTTGGAAGGTTGCCCCAAAACCTATTACAGTTCTGTCTCAGGGTTTATGAAGCACATCGAGGAGACTTATCTGCATCTTCCCCGCTACAAAGGAGAGCTCTATCTGGAGCTGCATCGCGGGACGCTAACCAACAAGCAGCAGATTAAAAAGAATAATCGGAAAAGTGAAGTGGCGCTTCATAATCTTGAGCTGCTTGAAACCGTTCAGGCTGTTCAAGCCGGCAGAGCTGCCTCCGTTGAGAAGACAAATCAATTGTGGGAAATTTTACTGAAAAACCAATTTCATGATATTTTACCGGGAAGTTGTATCGCAGTAGCCCATGATCAATCCATTGCCGAAACGAATTCGCTCTTGGAGACAACCGCTGAAATGACCGATCAGATTTTATTATCTGATAATAGAAGAGCGTGTTTTGACGCGGTTTTCAATCCTTTGGGGTTTGAGCACAAAAACCCCTTTGAGATCCCTACGGAAGAAATGTATACGGATCCGAAGGGTGAATTGAAAACCCAGCAAATCGTGAATTTGGATAATGAAACGAAATTGGTAGTTTCGGGATTATCGCAAAAGCCTTTTTGCCGGACAGCTTTTCAGCTCGAACCCGGTATTTCATCCGCTGAGACACCGTTTCTTCTGAACGGAAACCGGTTGGAAACGGCTTTTGCTTGGATTCAATTCGATGAAGACGGATATATTTGTTCGATGATTGACAAATCCAATCATCGGGAATTATGCCGGGGCATCCCGTTCGGAACTTTTGCTTCCACAGAAGATGTTCCGGCAAAATGGGATGGCTGGGATATCGATGCCGATTATGAGTTGAAATTGAAAGCGGAAAAAGGGAATCTGATTTCGCGAGAGGTTGTTTCAAACGGTGCAGTGGAATTGAGAATTCGTTCCCGATATAAGGTCTGTCGTAATTCGGAAATTGACGTTGATCAGATTTTTTATGCCGAATCTCCTTTGATCGAATATGATGTTAGATTAGATTGGCGCGATCCGCATTATTTGCTAAAAGTGTTGTTTGATACGACCATTTCAGTTCCATTTGCGACATTTGATATTCAATTCGGCAACATCAAAAGGACAACCACTCGAAACAATACCGTTGAGCAGGCGCGGTTTGAGGTGTGCTGTCATAAATACGTCGATCTCAGTGAACCGGCTTTTGGTTTCACGGTGGTGAATGATTGCAAATATGGCGTCGGCGTTCGAGACGGATTGATCGGTCTTTCGTTGGCTAAAGGCGGTACGCGGCCGGATGAACGCGGAGATGTTGGAGTTTATCGTTTTCGTTATGGCTTTTTCCCTCATACCGGCGGCTACTGCGCAAAAGAAGTTATCCTTCCCGCTTATTGCTTTAATTACCCTTCGCTACCGATAAGAGGGACGAATATCAGCACGGAACCCTTGTTGACGACGGATGCGGCGAATGTTATCATCGAGACGATTAAACCCTGCGAAGATTCCGAAAAAGCTTTTATCGCAAGGATTTATGAATCTGAAGGCTCTTTCACTTCAACGAAACTTCATGCGGGGTTCCAAATTCAATCGCTGCAGGTTTGTAACATGATGGAACAACCGATATGTGATTGCGATCCAAATCTGGTTTTTCAGCCCTTTGAGATCAAAACGATAAAAGTTAAATATTGATATGAATGTCATCCGAGTCATTGAAAGCCGGATCTTCCTCCGGCTTTTTTATTATCAGGTACTTTTGAATGGGTTGCATGGCATATGAATTCAGCAGGAAGACGATTGTGGCAGAGAAAAATGGGATCAGAAAATAGGTGATGGGACGAAAAATCCAAATAAACGGAATTAAGATGATTAAAATCAGGAAAATTTTTAAGGTGGTTTTATAAGCAACAAATTGAATCAGCATCGCATTTCGTACAACAGACCGAAAAGGTAGATCAATCCAAGCCTGGATCGGATAAAAATACACTGTATGCAGGATCAGAATTACTCCGAGGAAAATACTGATATTCCACCCCATGATCAATATAATAAATATAATCGAAGAAAGAATGCCGTAAAGCGTGCTTCGTAAAAAATTTGATTTGAATGCCTTAATAAAATCATCCCAAATAAAAACCAATCGATCATTCATTATTTTTGAGATGACATAATTCATAGCTGTCGCCGATGCAAAAACAGTAAAAACAGGCAACGAAAAGAGGATAAAAATCAAACTGAGCTTAATGAGTTCGAAAAAGTTCTCGGTATAAAGGATAAATGTTCTTTTCCGACCTGATTCGGGAAGAGAAAAATCCGGTTTAGTCTTTTTTGACTTCTTCGTCATTGATATACCTCCGATTCTTTCTTTTAACCGGTTATGACTGCTTTCTTATTGAATTATAGATGAAACCTCGAGAAAATTATTACCGATATCGTTCGTATAAATTACGATCCTACGAATAAACCCAACGATTTGGATTCGAGCAGGGATTTATTCTTTGGCTTTCGAAAAAGAGGCCTGATTCTTATAATGAAACAAAAACGGCGATGAGCCATCGATTTTTCTCTTTAGAGACCGATGGCTCATCGCTACGATGAATTTATGAGGGAATTTGCAAGTTCAACTATTCCGATCGTGACAGTGAAAAACTTTCTGTTATGTGATTCAGTTCCTGACGATATTTTTCAACTATTCCTCTCGTCGCATAGGACATAATCTGAAAGATTTCGTTATTAACCTGAACGAACAGATGACCGGTTTCGTAATTTTTCCCGTCGATCGAAAAATGAGCACCGGCCCAATAAGCAGGGTATCCATCTGCCGAAAAAGTTTCGTGCTGGTCGTAAATTTCAAAATCCTTTACCTGTTGAGAATATTTATTGAGAATATCAACAGTCGCATCTTCGGGAGAATTCCAACTGCTAAAATGTCGAATAATAAAGACGCAGGCTTTTTCATCGGATTCTTTCAGGCAGAATATATCTCCTCGCCCTTCTCTCCAAAAAGTGATCGGGCTTGAAAAATCTAAAAAGTATTTTGTAAAAGCGACTTTTTCTTGAGGAGGATAAAAATCATTCATCGGATTAATAACTTGATTCAAACGAGCGGGGGCTTCACTCTCCATTTCGGTCTTAATTTCAACGTTGGTTTTTTCTTTGCCTTGTTCGGCCGTTTGAGCGGACTTTTTCTTCATGAGAGTGAGATTATCAAAGCGGGTAGCAGTATTTGTTTTTTCTTTTCCCTGAATGAGTAATCCGAAAATGCCCCCCCGGAAACGGCTGTCTGTTATATGAATCAAAGAGATATCATTAACTCGAATTTCGTAGTTATCCCCGTCATTGATAACGGTTAATTTATTTTTCCGGGATGGATCAAAATCTTTAATCGGGACATTGTCACTGAGCGGTGTCCATTTATCCTCTTTGGCATAGACAGCGACGGTTCCATTCGGATCTATTCCGGCGAAATAGAAGTTACCGTTCTCTTGGTAACTAAACAGGATTCCGGGACCGCAACCGGGGCAGCTCGATTCAAGTTGGATATCGACACTGATTTGGTAACCGTCCTTAGGAACGTTGATGGGCGGATTCGGAAACA
>JALHEL010000593.1 GCA_022837205.1 Leptolinea sp. | reverse complement strand
CAAGCAAAATCTGACATCTCCCCCCGCCCGTAGAACTCCGATAAAAATCGTATAAGTGATTGCCCGAAAACACAGAGAGGCTGTCAAAATTGTCAAAATTATCCTTGCGCTTGCATAAGATTCCGCGGAGAGATTGTAAAGATTCAGAATCGAATCCCTTAGGCAAAATACGACGATTCCGGTTAAGCATCCGACGAGCATCATAAAAAAAGTCGTGAAAATTCCATATTCGTAGGCTTTATCCTGCTCATTTCTCCCCAAGAAATTCCCGACTAAAATGCCGCAGGCATCCCCGAAAGAATAGATCAGCGTGAACATTAAAGTGTCTATGGGGCTCACAGCGGACACTGCGGCGATGGCGGTGGTTGAAATTTTGGCATAGATCGCTGAATAAACGTTCGTCCCCAGCCCCCAAAGAGTTTCGTTAATCAATACGGGGAGCACATTCTTGGTTGTTTTTATGATTAGTTTTTTGTCAAAATCAAATAATGTATTGAAGGTTGCAGCGACCGGGGACTTTGATTTGTAAGTGAAGAAAAGCAATAATGCGGTTTCCGAAATTTTCGCGATTAAAGTCGCATAAGCCGCTCCGGCAATGCCCAGTTTCGGGAACCCCCAATTTCCGTAAATGAGAAAGTAATTTAATATAAGCTTAATTGCCAATGATAAAGCGATAGCGATCATCGGTAATTTTGTATCACCGATAGCCCGATGAGCACTCGCGAAGATTAATGCAATCGGATGGAGTAAAAAGATCAGCGAAAAGGTGGACAGGTATAACGATCCGGCTTGAATGACTTGAGGGTCTCGGGAATAGAATCCCAGAATCTTCTCCGGGAAAAAGGCGTTCTCCGGGAAAAAGGCGGTTAAGATCGAAAACAAAACGCCGAGTCCGGAACCAACGATCATTTCAAGCCCCATAATGCGATGGATGTTCTTTGAGTCGTGAACGCCCCAATATTGAGTCGTCAGGATCGAAGCACCGGAGACCAAACCGAAAATCACGATATGGAATAACTTTAGATAAAATTGGGTGCAAATGTTAACAGCCGCCAGAGAAACGTCTCCCAATGCTCCAACCATGATGTTATCCACCAATGTTACAGAAGAAGATAACAGGTATTGGAGGATCAACGGTATT
This sequence comes from Leptolinea sp., assembly GCA_022837205.1. GTDB lineage: Bacteria > Chloroflexota > Anaerolineae > Anaerolineales > Anaerolineaceae > Flexilinea. Next base: position 470 of record JALHEL010000593.1, on the reverse strand, counting down.
GCAAGTTTCATGATCTGCCGAAAATAGATTCTGTCTGGTTTTTTGATTTTTATCATGACCTCACTGACTGCACGGATTGAAACCTCCGAGCATTTTGCAAAAAGAAACTGAGCTGATAAATATGACCTTTCGCCGGCGCAGCTCAGTTCCTTATAAAATTGTAAGATATTTCAAACTATTTTAATTGATCTTTCCCCCGATTTATATTCCCGCATCCAATGTGGGGACCGCTACGGGAACCGTTGTCGGTATTTCCGTAGGGGATGAGATCGGAGCTGCCGTCGGAATTATTTCTTCCTCTGGGACAGCGGTCTCTTCCTCATCATTCAAGAAATTATCGACGACTTCCGTTTCCGCCTCTGGTCCTGTTTTTATGGAAGAATTGATTAAATCAAGGATCTGAGATTCATCCAATATTCTGAAGCCCGAAGAATCATTGATCGTCATGGTACCTTTTTCTTGGTCGATTG
>JALHEL010000148.1 GCA_022837205.1 Leptolinea sp. | reverse complement strand
TTTTTACTCCGGTTCAAAATCAGATTGCAGCCAGCAATTTTATTCTGATTAATAAAACGGATCTTGTTGATCCGGCCCGTTTGGAGAAGATTCATGAAATGGTAAAGAAAATTAACCCTCAAGCGTATTTGTACGATACACAATATGGAGTTCTCCCGATAGAGATTCTAAAGGAGCATTTAATAGCGAGCGACTTCATAGGGGAGACCAGCAATCATGATTGGAATCGTCCTGTGAATTATTTGATCTCTTCGGATAAAACAGTAGAACAAGATGAATTGATTGAATTCCTTGAGACTATTAAGGAAAAAATCCTTCGTTTGAAGGGGTTCTTAAAAGCTCCGGACGGTTATTGGCATATCGATATGGTAGAGGATTTTATTCAATTGACAAAATTGCAGAATCACGCTCAATTAGAGCCGGAACTGGTTGTTATCGGAAAAGATCAGTGGGATTTTCAATCGCTTCTTAAAGAAACTTGGGAGCGAACTTTTAAACATACTCCGAATATCCTTCCGAATTAATCATCCGGAAGAACTTAGAAAGACAATTGAGGATATAAATCTATGGAAAAATCAAAAGTGTACTTTACAAATTTACGGACGATTACGATGGTCAACAATCGTCAGAGCAAATTGGAAAAATTGATCCGCACCGCCGGAATCGGACAAATTGATTTCGACCATAAATATGCGGCAATCAAAATGCATTTCGGCGAACCGGGAAATCTCTCTTATTTAAGACCAAATTATGCAAAAACCGTAGCAGATGTCGTGAAGAGCCTGGGAGGAAAGCCGTTTTTAGTCGACTGCAATACACTTTATGTCGGGCGGCGGAAAAACGCCCTCGACCATATTGATTCAGCCTATGAAAACGGTTTTTCACCGTTCAGCACCGGTTGCCATATTTTGATCGGAGACGGATTAAAAGGAACAGATGAAACATTGGTTCCCATTAACGGCGATTATGTGAAGGAAGCGAAAATCGGTACAGCTGTAATGGATGCCGATATTTTTATTTCCTTGACTCATTTTAAAGGGCATGAAAATGCCGGTTATGGCGGTACATTAAAAAATATCGGTATGGGATGCGGTTCCAGAGCCGGAAAAATGGAAATGCATAGCAGCGGTAAACCGTTTGTCGATCAAGAAAAATGTATCGGCTGCGGAAAATGTGTCAAAATTTGTGCGTGGGGAGCGCCGAAAGTCACCAATAAAAAATCGCGAATCGATCATGATAAATGTGTCGGATGCGGGCGCTGTATTGCGGTATGCCCCGTGGATGCCATCGAACCGGAATGGGGACAATCGAATATTATTCTGGATCGTAAAATAGCCGAATATGCTTACGCGGTTGTTAAAGATCGGCCTTCCTTTCATATCAGTCTTGTAATAGATGTCTCACCGAATTGTGATTGTCATGATGAAAACGACCTGGCAATTATTCCGGATGTCGGAATGTTCGCTTCATTCGATCCAGTGGCACTTGATCAGGCATGTATCGATGCCGTGAATCAACAGCCGCCTAACCCGGGCAGTTGGTTGGCGGAAGCCCACCATACCGGGGATCATTTCACCGACATTCATCCCGATACGAATTGGAAAGAATGTATCACACATGCTGAGAAAATCGGCTTGGGTCACGCGGAATATGAATTGATAGAAGAATGGTATAATTTTGTCCGCACGGAATCATGTTCAAGGTGATCCCCACGAAAAGCCCCCATGGCTCAATGGATAGAGCACCGGTCTTCTAAACCGATGGCTGCAGGTTCGAGTCCTGCTGGGGGCGCTTTTTTTTACTGGAGCCTATCAATCAATTGATCATATTTTATTTTCATTAAAAATTTTCTTATTATTATCCATTCAGAATGATCATCGGTAGATTTTTATCAAAATAGTTTTAAAATCCAAAATATCCTTTCACAGTTGTAAAAACAGTGAAAGGATATTTATATTATTTCGAAAAATATGGTTTGGATAAGAAATTTTTATTCAATTCTGGAGACAATTTCACCGAGGACATCGACGCTGCTGTTGACTTCTGCCGTTTCTGCCCATTTAAATAATCCGACTTTCGCTTTGACCGGATCCGATCCGAATGTACAAGCTTTGCCCTCAAAATTACATCCGTGTTTTAAAATGGCATCATAGACTTGTTCAATGGTTCCGGTAATACCGCCTCCGGCTGATGTTTTGAAAACCGCTTTTTTCGACTCCATCTTTCCCTCCCGAATTTTTTACAGATAAACTATGATCTAAAAATCCTTCCGGATAAAAATATTATACCTTGTAAAGAGTATTCGAATCTCGAAATTCTACTTCAAAATAATCATCAATCATGAGTCATAAAAACCTGTTTCGTTTCGGTAAGGCTATAATAAGACCGCTGTTAATAATCAAGCGACTTCTATTCGACAGCGATATGTTTTATAAAAATTTATTTCAGTACCACTCCGATTCAAAGGAGCAATATGCCAAATGTAGAAATAATTGCGATCGGGTCCGAACTTTTATTGGGTGAAACACAGGATACAAATACTTTTTATCTGTTGAGGAAACTGCGTGATCTCGGGTTTGATGTATTTCGCACCACTCTGATCGGTGATAACCCCAAAAGAATCGCATCAACTATTCAAGAGTCATTAGAACGGTCGGATATTGTGATTACAACCGGCGGGCTTGGCCCTACGGTCGACGACCCTACTCGGGACGCTGTCGCTATGGCTTTTGGTTGTAAAACTGAATTTAAAGAAGAATTATGGATGGATATACGCAATTATTTTGATAAAATGGGTAGATCTGTTTCCGAGAACAATATCCGTCAAGCTTATATACCCGAATTAGCGATCGCAATACCCAATCCGGTAGGGACCGCTCCGGCTTTCTATGTTTATAAAGACTCAAAACTTGTTCTCAGTCTTCCGGGTGTTCCGGCCGAAATGAGGTACCTGATCGAGCATAGCGGAACGGATTTGTTGCTTAAATATTTTCCGACACAGGATAGTATTCTCGTTAAGACACTCCATACTTTTGGCTTGGGTGAATCCGTTATGGACGAATTTGTCGGAGATTTAGAAAAATCTTCCAATCCGACTTTAGGCTTATCCGCCAAACAAGGAATTATCGATCTGAGAATAACAGCCAAAGGAAAAACGAAAGCCGAAGCCGAACGGCTATTAAATGATTTTGAAACTGAGGTGCGTAACCGTTTGGGGGATAACATTTTCGGTGTGGATGATGAAACCCTTCCCGAAGTCGTAAATCGTATGATTACGCGAAATTACGTAAAACTGAATGTCATTGAATATGGCACGGGAGGCGCAATTACCAAGGCCTTATCACCAAGTTCAATACAAACTTCCTCTGTTCAAGAAATGCCGGATATGTCCTTTTCTTTTCGAGATCATGTACAGAATATAAAAAGCAAAATGGAGATTGATTCGGATTCACCGTTACTTATTTGTGCGATTTTTCCGATTTCTGATTCTTTTATTCGTTCGGAAATATATCTTCGAACAAATCGAAAAGAAGAATATGCGGAAAGAAACTATAATTCACTGACATTTTCAGTTGATCAAACGGTTTTATCTGCCTTTGAAATGATTCGTAAGGCTATAATATAGATAATAAATTAATTCCAAACAAAAGATGAACTGGAATGATTCATGGCAAAGAAATTAAATATCCTTTTTCTGATTTCGGAAGCTGATCCTTTAATCAAGGTCGGCGGTCTGGGAGATGTCGGTGGAACTTTACCGATCGCATTAAAAAAACTTCCCAAAGAAAAAATTGACCGAACCGAAATAGATATTCGCGTTGTTATTCCTTATCATGATCAAATTAAACAGAAGAATTGGCCGACTGAATGGCTTTTAAACTATAAAATTCAATCCAGACGGGGCTTCAAGGATGTTTACTTATCAAAAGCATTAAATACAGAGGTACCGATTTATTTAATCGACGGCATGCCGATCCGGAATACGGGTGTTTACAGCAGCAATACCCATAGAGATCTTGAAAAATATGCTTTCTTTTCGGTAGTGGCTTTTGAATTTTGTCGAAAAATTAATTGGAAACCGGATATTATTCACGCGCACGATTGGCATACGGCGTTGACCGTAAAACTACTTGCCCAGAATAGGAGCTTTGATCCCTTTTTCTCTCGGACAAAATCTCTTTACACCATCCACAATCTTCCTTATTCAGGGGGAGATCATTCTGACATTTTGGATCTGTATGATATCCGACCTGCATTTGATCTTGATTTTCCGGATTATTTGAGGAATTTACCAATGGCTATCGGTTTGGATTCGGCTGATCATATCAGTACTGTTTCAAAAACGTATGCTGAAGAAATTACGACGGAAGCTTTCGGATGCGGATATCAAACATTTCTGAGAAATCATAAATACAAATTATCCGGAATATTGAACGGCATAATGATGGATCAATGGAATCCGGCTACAGATCATTCCGTTTATATGAATTTTGATGTCAATCATTTTGAAAATCGTTTCGCCAATAAGCAGCACCTTCAAGCAGCAAGATCAAAATATTCCCTTGTTTGTCATGGTTGGACGTATGACTTTTCAAAAAGGAATTGATTTGGCAATTCAAGCTTTGAATCAAATGAATGATTTGAATTGGCAAGCTATTTTCCTCGGTACCGGCGAGGAAGCTGTTCAACGCGCTTGTATCGATTTGGAAAATCAATTTCCGGACAGAGTGCGAGCGATTATCCGTTTTGATGAAAAGCTCTCCAGAAAAATGTATGCGGGAGGAGATATGTTATTAATGCCCTCCAGATATGAACCTTGCGGAATCACGCAAATGATCAGTATGTTATACGGCTGTATTCCAATCGCATGCGCTACCGGCGGATTAAAAGATACAATAAAAGATCCGTTTGACTTCCCGAACGATTATACAGGATTCTTATTCGAAAATGCGGATATAGGCGGGACCGAATGGGCTATGAGACGTGCGATAGAGTATTTTTATGATAGGGAAAACTGGAAACAAATACAAATTCGTGCGATGAACCAGGATTTTTCTTGGGACAAACAAGCACTCGAATATTTTTCGCTGTATAATTCGTTGCTTTCTATAGATACAAAGAGTTAATTATTTCGGTTATAAGTGAGGTCTTTTCATGAATCTTGAACGTTCGTCCGGAATCTTGCTCCACCCCACCAGTTTTCCGAGCCTGGATGGAATCGGTGATCTCGGCCCTCAAGCTTTCTATTGGGTTGATTTTCTCGCCGCAGCCAAATGCTCGGTTTGGCAAATATTGCCTCTCGGTCCGACCGGATACGGAGATTCTCCTTATCAGTCATTTTCTGCTTTTGCCGGGAATCCCTACCTTGTAAGTTCGACAATATTACTGGACGAAGGATATCTGACTCATGAGGATCTGACGGATCGTCCCATTTTCCCGGAATCAAGAATAGATTATGGAAAAGCGATTCAATGGAAATTGAAGATTCTTGATCGGGTATACGAAAACTTCAAAAATCATCCTGGTAATCTTGAATCGGAATTTATCGAGTTCAAAGAGAAAAATCAATATTGGCTTTCAGATTATTCTCTATTCATGGCAATCAAAGATACACAAGATGGGCATAGTTGGCTTGATTGGCCGGAGAGGCTGCGAAAAAGAGATCAAACGGAACTTATCGATTTTTCAAAGAAAAATGCCGAGTTGATCGAACGTCACGCTTTTCGACAATTCTTATTCTTCAGACAATGGTTAAAACTTAAACAATATGCAAATTCAAAAGGAATCACAATTGTCGGAGATATTCCGATTTTTGTATCCATGGACAGTTCGGATGTATGGAGTAATCCCGATTTATTCTATTTGGATTCAGAAGGGCATCCCACCGTTGTTGCCGGAGTTCCACCCGATTATTTTTCACCTACCGGACAACTATGGGGAAATCCGTTATATAAATGGCCCGAACATGAAAAAACCGATTTTGATTGGTGGGTTCGGCGCATTAAGGCAACACTGCTTACCGCGGATTTAATCCGATTAGATCATTTCCGGGGGTTCAACGGATATTGGGAAGTGCCATCCGGAGAATTAACCGCAATTAAAGGTCGGTGGGTTGAAGGGGCGGGATCGGCTCTATTAAAAAAGTTGAAGGATGAATTGGGTGATCTTCCGATCATCGCTGAGGATCTGGGAGAAATTACACAAGATGTTGTGGATTTACGGGATTCATTCGGATTGCCCGGAATGAAAATTCTGCAATTTGCTTTCTCAGATGATGCCAGGAACCTTTTCTTGCCGCACAATTATATTCAAAACTGTATCGCATATACGGGTACACATGATAACGACACCGCAATCGGTTGGTATCAAACCGCGCCGGAATCCGAAAAAGACTTTGCAAGAAGATACCTTATGTCGAATGGAGAAGATATCGCATGGAAAATGGTTCGCTGCGTATGGAGTTCAGTCGCGGTATATGCGATTGCTCCTTTACAAGATATTTTGCAACAAGGGCCGGAAGCAAGAATGAACTTCCCCGGTAAAGCCGAAGGAAATTGGTGTTATCAATTTAAACCATCGGATTTAACTCCGGAATTGGCTTTCAGAATCAGGGAACTAAATACTATTTTTAATAGAATTCCGGAGATTAATCGAATTCCCATTCAAAGGCCGATCATAAAATATATGAAACCGTAATAAAAAAATCGAATCGATAGAGAGGTTGGGGGATATTATTCTCAAAACCTCTCTATTTTTTAATCATGCCAAAATTTTTCAATCTTATTCTATATCCGACGCACATCTGAAACCGACATCATCAGCTGATTCTGTTTTGTTCATTTTCCCTTCAATCCTGTTATTCAGATCGCCAGAAAAGGTCCGCCATCCGCCGCCCATAATCGATTGCTGCTCGGAATCAGGCTCCGGATTTGACGAAGCAACCCATTCCCATACATTTCCCAATAAATTACATACACCGTAAAAGCTGCACCCCTCAGGATAGGTATCCGCAGCTACCGGCTTTCCGTTTTCTTCGTTTGCGTTTACCGGCATCCCTTCCGTTACTCGTTTTCCCCACGGATAAAGGAAATCCTTATCGACTCCGGCTGCTTCCAACCATTCATCTTTAGTCGGAAGTCTTTTCCCTGCCCATTCGCAATAATCTTTTGCGTGATTCCAAGATACATTGACGACCGGTAAAGAGTTAAACGTATCTTGAGAGATTTCTTCTCCCACATTGGAATCGGTAATTGAGCAGTTACCGTCTTTAATACATTTCTGATAAGATGCATTGGTTACTTCATATTTATCAATCCAAAAAGGCCGAGAAACATCATCGATAAGAACCATTATGTTTTGATCTTTACCGAGAATCTTCTCGGTAAATCCTTTTGAATTGATTTTTGGCATCCACTTTTCTGTTTCCCTTACAACCATTTCCGTTTCGGTCAATTCGGTGATCGCTCTGTTTACCGCTTCCGTTCTGATAACAGAAACATCGGGCGTCCCGGTTGATGTGGCGATGCTTAATTGGGTCTGAGTTTGAATCAAATTACCGGCGACATATGTATTCACAGCATTTGTTTTCAGCAGATTCAAATCGAGTGTTTTACTGGGAGTAAATGTTATAGTCGGAGTAATGGTTTGTGTAGCGGTTATGGTTGGCGTATAAGACTTTGACGGTATAAAAAGAAAGCCCACACCGGATTGAACATTCACAAAAACGCCATAAATTAAAATGATCAAAAGCAAAAGGAGAACAATCAAAATAATAACGATGAATCGACTTTTTTGACTCATTAAAAGAATCCTTTATTCAGATTTTGGTTCAAAAATCCTATTTTATAAAATGACTTTCGATAGTAAATATTCGCCTGAGAATCGCGATAGAAGTTGCATAAGTCGAATCCATTCCAAAATAGGATAGTGTACCGGCGCCGAGATTTTTTCCTTTACTCATCGGAGTATCTGAAACATAATGCAAAATTCCTAAATCAAAACGATTATTATATAAGGTTATAAATTCATTTGTCGGGTGACGATCCGGCCGTACCATTTCATAAATAGCGGAAAGATACGGTCCGGCTTCCATCTCAATATCCGTATATCCGCCCTGATATAAAGTTTCGACAAAACGATGGTTTTGAAGAAAAGTTCCGAATACGGAAACCGCCCGTTGATTGTCTAAGATAGATCCGTAGACCAACCAAGGTTCAATATCAGAAGCCGTGAAGCAATTCTGAAAAAGATAGGTATTCTGCGAATGAATATCATGAACCGCGGTAGGAATGATGACATCTCCATAGATTCCATTTAATGATGCGGCTTTTCCCATAATGTAGATGCCGCGGACATCTTCAAATTCTTCCGCAAACTTTGTCATAACATTAAAAGCAGTCATGCCTAACGGATAGTCAATATTAAAAAGAATAGCTTCACTCTTTTTCAATTTTTCGATATTATCCAATTTAATACGCGGATCAATATTCTCTGTTTTTATTTTCGATAATTCAATGATTTGTGTCTCAATATCAAAAGTATTGTATCCGGATATGCGAAATATCCCCCCTTCGTTCTCAATTTCCTGTTGTTCTTTGACTGTGTATGCTCCCGCGGGAGTTTGTTGATATTTTTTTAGAACATAATAAAGAAGATTCTCTTTTTTTGCAGAAAGTTTATTTCGGCTGATTAAATCCCATTCATGAAAAAGGGACTGGTCGTCCATTTTTTTCAGAAAATCAATTAATTCGGATTCTTTGGAGAGAGCATATCCCGAGATCATATTGGTAATACTATGCGTGTTGCTTGAGACAAAATATATCGGCCGATCAACTATATCAGGCATTTCTTGTAAAATATTCTTCATCCAACTATTAGCTGATCTCGAATATTGGATAGAGGAACTGTCCAATAACTTAACTCTCAGCTCAGAGACACGCCTTTTCATCTCAAGCAGCCATGTCCCTGTCTTTTTCCCCCAAATTGTATACAACCGATTGAGATCTTCCACCGGAGATAGAATCGCTTCCGCTATAAAACGATATTCCGTTTCGTTTTTAGGATCAATATTTTTCAAGTATTCATCGGGAACCTTCATTAAAAGATAATGAAACTTATTCCATTCAATTTGGAAGGCGGTAATTTCCGGAATTAGATCATCGATATCAGATCTGCTGGTAATAAAACAAGCCAATGTATCGGAATTGTTATAAAGACAATATCTTCGTCTTGCTCTCGCACTGACTACTTCCCATTTTTCGATATCGGAATAGCCTTGTTCAGCAAACATTTTAATATTTTGGCCGAGAATAATACGTTGAACTTTTATCAAACATTCCGGCAGCCGAAGGATACTATAGATAAAAGCATTGTAATCCGGAAAATCGGATCGAGCATCGGGATGCATCATCGAATCCATTCCGGAATGCGCTTCTTCAAATACGCTGATTCTCGTATCAGACTTGGAACGCAAGACAGAATAAATTGTGCGTAAATAAAAATCAATAGATTCTGATGCATCACGTGGTATATTCCTTTCCATATTCCTCCTTTTTCGATTTCCAAAGCTTATATTTTAAAGACTATTAAATCACATTTATATAATTCTTTTTTACTTATT
>JALHEL010000147.1:433-5569 GCA_022837205.1 Leptolinea sp. | reverse complement strand
CCGGAACTCAGCCTCAAAACTTATCCGACTAAAACAGAAAACGGAAAAATATATATCGATTTCAATTGAAAGGAAACTTTTATGGAAAAAGTTACCATGTATACCTTATCCACCTGTCCGTGGTGTAGAAAAACGAAGAAGTTTTTCTCGGATCACAATATCCCGTTCGAATTTACGGATTACGATTTAGCCGATGAAGTCACGCAGTCGAAGATAAACGATGAAATGGATGCCGCCGGCGCGGACGGATTCCCATTCGTTATGATCGGAGATAAAATAATCGTCGGTTATCAGCCGGATGTTTATGCGCGCTTGTTAGGGTTAGATAAATAAATGACGATCCATGTTGAGAGCAGAAAACAGGCATTGCGATATTTCTACACAAAAATCGTTGAACCGATGGGATATAAATTTTCTCCGGATAATGAATTGGTTGAATTTATCCTGGAACAGGAAGTGAATTCGGAAGGAAAATATGGCATTCCTTTCTGTCCCTGCCAGCCTATCCGTCATAATCGTGACCATGACATGAAAATCGTCTGCCCCTGTATTCCTTTCCACCGAAAGCATTTCGATGCGATGCGTCGTTGTTGGTGCGGGCTTTTTGTTCAACAAGATGTCACCGATCCGGACAGCCTGCCGCAATTATCGGCAAAGGAGATGGGACTTGAGTGAAAGTTTTTTCCAAGCAATCCGCACTTCGGAGATAGCTCCCGGAGGAATCCGAGCGATAGAAATCAACGGTCGTCAACTGATTATTTGTAACGCTGACGGAAAGTTTTACGCCTTGAGCGGTCGCTGCGGACATATGAACGCACCTCTCGAAAGGGGGACATTGGACGGAATAATCCTCACTTGCCCCTTACATTGCGCGCAGTTTGACATCAGAACCGGAGAAGTTCTATCCGGACCGGTCCCGATGAACTTTGCTTCTGATGGAGAAATATCTTCTCCGCAGACGCGCTATCTCGCCAAGGTGGCTGAACTGACGGAACGGATTCATACTGAATCGATCGCAACCTTTAGGGTAAAGGTGGAAGACGGATGGATCTTGGTCGCTTTGTGAACTCCGGAATCGTGAAATATCAAATTTTATCAACAATATATAACATTTTTGTTTGAAGAGAAACACATGCCCTCCGAAACGCAAAGAGTTAAAGTCCATTTGACCGCCCTGACTTATGAGGGAATGGCTCTGGGACATCTTCCCGATGGGCGGGTGGTTTTTGTCGCAGGCGGGTTGCCTGATGAAGAAGTTGAAATTGAAATCACCGGGGAAAAAAGAGATTTTGTCTTCGCTCGTGTGATACAAATTTTGCGTCCGTCCGTTAAACGCATCTCTCCGAAATGTCCTCATTTCGGCACCTGCGGCGGTTGCCATTTTCAGCATTTGAACTATGTCGATCAACTTTCCGTAAAACGATCCGTCGTGGAAGAACAGTTACGACGTATCGGCGGAATTCAAAATCCGGTGGTTGGCGAGGTGGTTCCCTCGCCGGAAATTTGGCAGTATCGAAATACGATGCAGTTTCATATCAATTCGGAAGGGCAGATTTGCTTCCGAAAAGCGGGTGGCATGGAAACGGTGCCTATTCATGAATGCTATTTGCCGGCGGAACCGATTCGGCGCCTCTTTCCGTCCCTCGTTTTTGGTCCTTCCGATTCCGGCAAAAGGATCGAAATCCGCTGCGACAGCGACCGAAACCTGATGCTCATCGAAGAGGGACATCGGATCGATCTTTCTGACCGGTTGGCGGGTGGCTCGTCCCCCACAACGCAACAAACAGATTCATCTGAAAAAGTGGAAAGCAGAAAGAAGGTCCTTTTCATGGACGTTCTGGGTGTTCGATTTCAAGTCAGCGCAGGCTCTTTTTTCCAAGTCAATCTACCGGTTGCGGAAGCCATGATCCGATATTTACAGAATAACCTCCCCCTGGATTCGAAAACGAATCTGTTGGATTTATATTGCGGTGCCGGTTTATTTTCTCGATTTTTTGCCGAAAAGGTAGCACACATCGATGCGATTGAGCTCTCAACCGATGCCGCTTCGGATTTTGCCGCCAATTTGGCCGGCAAAGGATCCGTTTCTTTCCGGCAGGGAGCGGTTGAGCAAGTCTTGCCCCAATTCAGAATTCGCGGCGGAGTGGCGATTTTGGATCCGCCCCGAAGCGGGCTTAAACCGCGAGCTTTAGATGCGATCGTTCGGATCGCTCCGTCATTGATCGCCTATGTTTCCTGCGATCCGGCAACCCTTGCACGTGATTTACGTTCCTTGTTGGCAGCGGGATATCAGCTCGAACGGATAACACCTTTTGATATGTTTCCTCAAACCTATCACGTTGAGACGATCGCGTTGATGTCAAGGGAAAAGTGAGGACAGCGCCGAAATCCCTTGATTTATGGGCGTTTGCGGGATTGGATACTGAATCGGCTGACCGGAGCAGAGTGCTTTGCTGGAACTTATCTATGGGACACGTTTTGATGAGCAGCCCGTCAACTATGGCATATTAGTGGGTGAGTATATCACCGGGCAGGGCTATGAGGACGATTTCCCTAATGCCAGACTTCATAACGATATTTACTTATCCGATGGCTGGAAAGTTGCTCCAGAGAATTTGAAGACTGTGATTCGGCGTCCGATCAAGAAGAAATAAAAAAATCCCCTTACGGCACCCCTTGCTTGTGACGCAGTGTAATATAGTAAGCTAAGGATAGGAAAGGAGGTAGCTATGTCGAAATATTCAACCGGAGAGCTGGCAAAGGAATGTGGAGTAACGGTTCGTACTGTTCAGTACTACGATAAGAGAGGGATTCTGGTACCAAGTGAATTGACCGATGGTGGCCGGCGGATCTACTCGGAAGATGATCTGAAGAAGTTGAAGATTATCTATTTCCTTCGAGATATTGGCCTATCCATCGATACGATTGCCGACATTCTTGCAGAGCCTAACTCCAATCACGTGCTGATCACACTTCTTGGGCAACAGACAGTTGAGCTCGAAGATGAGATAAAAGATATGAATGAGAAGCTTAGCAAAACTCGTCAGCTCATTAAAGAGATTCAGACTTGGGGATGGTTTTCCCTAGACAAAATCAACGACATAGCAGTAACTATGAAAGGACAGAAAGAACTTGTAAAAGTAAGGCGGAACATTATTATCCCTGGAATCTTCATTGACATTGTGGAGATAGGAACATTTTTACTCGGAATTTTCAAGCATACCTGGCTACCTTTTATTGTCGCAATGGTCGGTGTAATAATTGCTGTGATATTCTTAACTCGGTATTATTATAGCAAGGTCGCCTATATTTGCCCCGAGTGCCATGAGGTGTTTAAACCATCCATGAAGGAATTCTTCTGGGCAGCGCATACGCCCAAAACCCGGAAATTAACCTGCAGTAAATGTGGGCATAAGGGATACAGCATAGAAGTGTACGACGAAGGATAAGGAAGGTGTTGAATATGAACGAAAATGTCCCGATACTCTCAATCGTTTTTATGGTTATTTCCTGTTTAATAGCGTTTCTGGTTCCCGTTGGATTGCTGCTTTATTTTCGAATCAAGAAAAAAGCGGATATCCTTCCGTTCTTTGTTGGCTGTGCTGTAATGCTGATCTTTGCATTTGTTCTTGAGCAGCTTGCACACAGGTTGATTCTTGGTTCTGCTGCCGGCATGATTATTCAGAAGAATACCTTGCTTTATGCACTGTATGGCGGACTTATGGCTGGTTTGTTTGAAGAGACTGGAAGGTTTGTGGCATTTAAGACTGTTTTGAAAAGAAAACAGGAAAAGGATCAGAATGCACTAATGTACGGTGCAGGGCATGGCGGTTTCGAAGCCATCGTGATTCTTGGGCTTGCGATGATCACCAATATAATCTACTCCGTTCTTCTCAATACCGGAAACGCTGAAGTGATTACGAATGCTTTATCAGGCGATGCACTAACCAAGGTTGAAACGGTATTTACAGCTCTTGCTACGACCCAGTCCTATCAGTTCCTGCTCGGCGGGGTGGAGCGTCTGTTAGCCATCACTCTACAGATCTCATTTTCTGTATTGATGTGGTTTGCAGCAAAAAAGAAAGATAAATTGTATCTTTATCCAGTCGCAGTTCTCATGCACCTTGTTGTGGATTCAGTAGCTGTTCTGATGAGCCAAAATGGAGTCTCGGTACTTTTAATCGAGGGAGTTTTGTGTTTATTAACGCTCGTATGCGTGTGGTTTGCAAAACGGGTATGGGAGAATTGTCAACCTTCCGAAAATAGATTGAACTACGATGAACATTAAGTTCTAGATTGCCGGTTAATATATTTTCTCAAAATGAGTCAAAAAGGATGAAATAGCAAACCGCTCTATAGGTAAGTTTCCTTTCAGGGCAGCTTGCTCTTATTCGTTTATATTAACGCTGACGCCGGATTTAGGTTTAAAGGTGAAGTAATTGGTGAAAACAGTGATTCTTTCAATAAGCCTTCTGACCAGAGCTTTGTCAAATTTTGTTATGCCGGTTCCTTTGCTGATGATGAAATCTTGTAGTTCCTTGATCTGGTTTATAGTTACTGCCTAGTTGTGGATGTCAGTTTCAGATTTTTCTTACTTCTCCCGAAGAACGAAGACCTCGTCAGCGATAGCGTCGTAAACCTGCTTGCTGTTGGTTTTTTGAAGAGTAGCGGACAGTGTCCTTGCGAAGCACACAGAGCTGACGAGGTGCCGACGTCCCGAAAAAATCTTTTACACTTTTTTCGTGCAAAGGAAAAATCTCCGATCTTCTAAATACAATCTCCCATAAAAATTGTAGGGAACGGCGTCCTTGCGAAGCACACCGAAGTACGAGGTGTTGACATCCCGAAAAAGCTTTTTGCTTTTTTATGAGAGGAATGGTGTGAATCAATAGAAAATGTTGCCCAAACCCCGAAAAATATAGAGATGTTCGTTACATCTCTACAGTGGTAAATTGGACATCAAACAGCGCTCGAGTTGCTCCCCAGCATGGCTCTATCCTCTTCCATTGTGGCTTTTTCGATAAGCGGATAGACTTTGATTGATGGTCGCTGAACTCATGCTGGATAGCAATTGCTTTTCCTCAGAAGTGAAATACATTTCATGACAGCTCTCTAATTTTTCTATCAATTCAGGTA
>JALHEL010000147.1:0-420 GCA_022837205.1 Leptolinea sp. | reverse complement strand
ATGCCTTTTGACGTAGATCGGAATGCAATAGTCGTATTGCTGATTTCCGATTGTAGCCAGAGTTCTCAACAAATTCTGTGAGTATCCTTCCTTTTTCAACTTTCCCCGATTTCAAATAACGAGGCTGTATTTGTGTCGCTAATTCTTTTCGACTTTTCTGACTCATTTTGTTCCCCATAGGCCTTTCCTCCAGGGCTTATGGTAACAATTTATTTTGATTCACCGAATCTGCTTCAGTAACATTTAATTTGATTCACGTCGACCGGCACTGAAAAAGTCTTTTTTTTAAATTTACTGTTATAATTTGAAGAAAGCTTCACAGAATCGTCTGTCGTGGATGATTGAAATATCAGGGAAAGTCCGGTGAAATTCCGGCGCTGTCGCGCAACGGTTAAAGCCCGAATGCCTGTCTGTGGTTAA
>JALHEL010000146.1 GCA_022837205.1 Leptolinea sp. | reverse complement strand
AGATATATGAACATCGAAGAGACCCAACCCATCAGACCCAGACGCGGGAATCCGTATGCAACATTCCCCGATTTTTCACCCTCCGCACCGGCTGAACCCGGCATTGCGGTTCCCACGGAATTAAACAGGGAATCGGAGAATCGATTTGTACCGCCTCCTTATCCGCCGGTGCCTGTTTCGCCGGAAATGGCAAAAGCATTATCCGCCGAAATAAAAAGCCGCAAGATCCAATTTTTGACGCATTTTACCCGCCTTGAAAACCTCGCTTCCATTTTAACCTACGGGCTGCTTCCGCCCAACCAATTAAAATCGGAAGGACGGACACGATTTGTGCGCTTTAATCCGCCTTATCTGCCGGGATATTGGCAAAATGCGATCAGCTTTAATATTTCCTTTCCGAATTATCGCTTGTTCTATAATCTTCAGGAACAGCGGGGATATGATTGGGTGGTTCTGCTTTTCGATATTAATATTTTATTGAGCCAACCGTTCTATTACTTCATCTATCCGGCTGCCAATTTAATTCATACACCTATTTTTGCGACCGAAATTTCACCGAAATTACAAACCTTTGAAGCATTTGAAGAGTTGTTTCAGGATACGGAGAATGTCCGCCGAGCTTTTTTGCAAATTCCCGATTGCTATCCCACCCACCCTCAATCGGAAGTGTTGACATTTCAGCCGGTAAGTGTCAACGCTCTTTTGGAAGTTCATTTTTACAACGATTACAAGTTTAATCAGTGGTTTATGCAGAATACCGCATTGGCGATGACGATGGATAAAAATATCTGGCAGGTCAGCCTTGAATTTTTTTCACCGCGTTGCGATTATTTAAATTGGAAATCCACCCAACGATAATTTTTTCATAATTTCTTATAAAGAATTCTGATACATTTCCGGCCGATTCTTTGAAAGGTATTGGTATAATGGCGGGTGTGAAAAACAATTTCCCGGAGAATAATAAATATCAATGACTTGTGATCTGCAATTTATTCAATCCATTAATCAGGGTTTCGTTGAAATTCTGGGAAAAGAAGATTTGGATGATTTTCGATTGTTTTTGAAAGAACCATCCGAATCGGAAAGTTGTATGCGATACCTGTCGATGATGCAATGCTATTTATCGGAAAAGTTCGGTTATTTCGAATCGGAAGGGATCGCAATAAGTATCGGGAAAAATGCCTATCGTCCCATTAAGATTGCATTTGAATCGGTTCTTCATTTTCAGGAAGTCGACTTTCGGTTGCTTCCTCATCATAAACGGATTAAAACCGCTTTGGTGCGGCTGATCGAAAGAGTTTATAAACCGGTGGGTATCCCGATCATGTCTCTCGATACGGAAGAGACAGATTCCTGGGCGATTAAACCGGAAGGTCCGATTCGTATGTTTCCGGTCCAAATCTTAAACGGAATTCTTCAGGAAATGCTGCTGGATGTTTCCGGCGGGCATTTTTTCCCGGTTGAAGTTCAGGAGGATGAGCAACGGAATATGATCATCCTGACTTTTGCCACAAGTCCGATCGGTCATTAAATAGCCGGATTTTTGTCGGACAGTGAAATCATTCAGTTCGGAAGGTTTTTCGGAAATAAGGAGTCTATCATGAAAAAATTTTTACCATTAGTTCTTACCATTTTGATCTTATTTTGCTTCTTTTCCGTTCAGGCGGAAGAGAATGTTCTGAATGTTTTGACCTACAGCTCTTTTGCCGTCAGTGAAGATGTTATTAAAGATTTTGAAGCTGAAAATAATGTGAAAGTTCAGTTTATTGAGGGCGGGGATACACCTTCCATTGTTAATCGGGCGATTCTCACGAAGAATTCGCCGATTGCCGATGTCATTGTCGGGATGAACGATGTTTTACTGGCACGGGTCCTTAAAAATGAAATTCTTGAACCGTACGAATCGCCGGAATTGAAGAATATTCCCGATGAATTTAAATCGGATCCCGCTTTCGGAGCGTTACCCTTCGATTACGGACATGTTTGTATTAATTACGATACCGCTTATTTCACGGATCATCAATTGGCGGTCCCTTCCTCTCTCGACGATTTGATTTCGGAACCGTACAAAGGGCTTTTGGTCGTTGAAAATCCGATTTCTTCGGGTCCGGGGCAGGCTTTTTTCCTGACCACCGTCGCCGAGTACGGCGAAGACGGATTTGTCGATTATTGGAATAAACTGTTGGCAAACGATGTGCAAATCGATAATGATTGGTCTTCGGCTTATTACACCAGTTTTACGGCCGGAGGCGGAAACGGTCCGCGACCGATGGTCGTTTCCTATGATACCAGCCCGGCTGCCGTTCCTTTTTATTCGGAGACTCCGATGGAGACGGCTCCGACGGCTGCGGTTCTGGCGGATGGTACGTGCTATCGGACGATCGAATTTCTGGGAATATTAAAGGGAACCAAGAATCGTGAAATCGCCGAGAAATTTGTGGATGCCATGCTGGGGAAACGTTGGCAAGAGGATTTACCCGGACAGATGTTTGTGTACCCCGTTAACCGAGAAGCGGTTTTGCCTGAGGTCTTTGCAAAATTCGCGATCCAACCCGAAAATCCGGTTTCATTGGATTCGGCATTGATCGAAGAAAAATACGAAGATTGGATTCAAACCTGGAACGACGAAGTATTGGTGAATTACTAAACGGAAAGAAGAGAAATTATAAATGTCAATAGTCTGCAGCGGTTCGGTAGCATATGATTATCTGATGCGTTTCCCGGGATATTTTCGAGACCAAATTCTCCCGGATCACTTGGATTCGATCAGCCTGTCTTTTTTGGTCGATGACATGGTGCGGCTTCAAGGCGGTGTGGCTCCGAATGTCTGCTACAGCCTGGCTTTGTTGGGGGAAAAGCCGATCTTGTTCGCTGCGGTCGGTGAAGACTTTGATCAGTATCGAAAATGGCTGGAAGAGCGGGGCGTTGATTGCCGCTTTGCACGGGTTATACCGGGTAAGTTTACCGCTTCTTTCTTTTCCAATACGGATTTGGCAAACGCTCAAATTGCTTCATTTTATACGGGGGCAATGAAGAATTCCGCCGATCTGAAAGTATCCGAGCTGAAAGATGAGAAGGTTGATTTGTTTCTTATTTCACCATCCGATCCGGATGCCATGATCGGGTATGCCCGGCAATGCAAAGAACTTGGGATTCCGTTCGGATTCGACCCGTCTCAGCAAATTGTTCGCATGAACAGAGAGATGATTCGCGAGGGGTTGGACGGCGCAAAATTCTTGTTTTGCAATGAATATGAATTTGAGCTTCTGAAAAAACACAGCGAATGGAGCGAAGAAGAAGTTCTTGATAGAGTGGATTGTGCCGTGATTACGTTCGGAGAAAAAGGATCGCGTATTTATGCCGACGGATCGGTTACGACGGTGCCCGTTTATCCGCCCGAACGAATTGTCGACCCGACCGGAGTGGGCGATGCTTATCGATCCGGTTTCTTGACCGGTTATTATAAAGGGCTGGATTGGGAATTATGCGGGAAGATGGGAGCTCTGGCGTCCACTTATGTTTTGGAACAAAAGGGAACACAATCTCACCGTTATGATCGGGAAGCTTTTATCGAACGTTTTCGAAAATTATGGGACGACAGCGGACGATTGGATTGCCTCTTATAAACCGGGCTTTTCGTTGGAAAAGGTTTTTAATTAGTGCAAAGACAGCAAAAAAAGAATATAGCATTGAATGAAATGATTTTTGGAGAATGATGCAAGACCGAGTGACCGGTTACCGAGGTTACCCGGTCTTTTTTTTATTCGAATCCGATTTTCCGAAACGTTGTTTCCATTCGTAAAGGATGTTAATTGCTTCAATCGGCGTCATGCTGTTGACATCCAATCGATCCAAGGTATCGATAATCGGATTTGTCTCCGGAAATAAAGTCAGCTGATAAGACGGTGTCTCCCGAATTTCCATCTGCTTGACCGAATCCGATTCCAATTGCTTCAGAATTTCGTTTGCCCTGGAAATGACCGGTTTTGGCAAGCCGGCGATTTGAGCGACATGAATACCGTAAGAACGATCTGCGGCACCGGGAATGATCTTATGTAGAAATACGACTTCTCCCGCATTTTCGGTGACGGCCACATTGTAATTTTTTACGCCCGGCAAGGAATTCGCAAGACTTGTCAATTCATGATAATGGGTAGCGAATAATGTTCTGGATTTCAGACCGGGGGCGTTATGAATGTACTCGATAATCGCCCAAGCGATGGAAAGGCCGTCATAGGTGCTGGTCCCCCGTCCGATTTCATCAAGGATCAGCAAGCTGCGATCGGTTCCGTTATTTAATATGTTGGCTGCTTCGACCATTTCAACCATAAATGTCGATAATCCGGCGTGAATTTCATCCTGGGCACCGATTCGGGTGAATATCCGATCGACCAAGCCGATTTTTGCGGAAGATGCGGGGACAAAAGAACCCATCTGAGCCATCAGAACGATGATTGCGGTTTGACGTAAAAAAGTGCTTTTCCCGCTCATGTTCGGACCGGTGATGACGTGAATAAAGGAATTTCCTCCCAATTTTATGTCATTGGGGATAAAACGGGTTCCTTGGGGAAGTGTCTGTTCGACGACCGGATGTCTTCCTTCGTTAATTTCGATCTCCAGGCTGTTATTAATTTCCGGTTTAACGTACTTATTGCGAACGGCGGATTCCGCTAAAGCAGCCAAAACATCCAAAGTGGCGATCCCTCTTGCGGTGGTCAGAATTTCCGTTGCATATTGACTGATTTCGGCACAGATTTGATAGAACAACCGATTTTCGATTTCGCGAATGCGCTCTTCCGCGTTCAACACGAGCGCTTCATATTCTTTCATTTCGGGTGTAATGAAACGTTCGGCATTCACGAGTGTTTGCTTCCGAATATATTCGGGTGGTGCCTGATCCGCGCTCCCGCGAGAGATTTCGATATAATATCCGAAGACTTTGTTATAGCTGACTTTCAGCGTTTTGATACCGGTCCGTTCCCGTTCGCTGCTTTCCAGATTAGCCATCCATTCTCGAGCATGGCCGGATTCCTGATGAATTCGATCCAATTCTTCCGAATAACCTGCGCGAATCACACCGGTGTTCATCAGAGTGGCAGGCGGATCATCCGCGACAGCCGATTCCAATATTTGCTTAAC
>JALHEL010000145.1 GCA_022837205.1 Leptolinea sp. | reverse complement strand
AGAATTAAATATTCCAAACTGTGCACGAAATAAAAAAATGAACCCATTACATAATCGGATGAAATCTTTCGGAAAACGGGAAAATATGAAATAAAAATCGCCATCCGAAATGTAATTATTTTTTATGAACTTGTTTGCACAAGCTTTAGCAAAGTGATACACTAAATTTTATTTCCAAACAGACACTACCGGTAAAAGATTGCGAAAGAAGCCATCAATTCCGGCAACTTAGATGGATAGTTGATTGAAGTTTCTTAGATGAAATTTCAATCCGTTTTTTTCCTCATCAGAGGGAGGAAAGATTTATTAAATGGAACGGAGGAGAATATGGATATGCCAAAAATGAACAAGACGGATTCGGAGTTGAAGGAGACAAAACAAAACTTTTCTGAAAAAGAATCGGAAAAAAAAGAATTCAATTATTCCGAAAAGGACATGGTAAATAAGAACCAGGAACCGGAAAAGAAACCGCAAAATCCACCCGTCAAAAGAGACAATACATTCCTGAAATAAGAATCGCCGAGAAGATTTCTCTGATTACAATTCGGGAGAAGGACCGGACGCTTCCGTACGGCAAGTATGGATGATATTTGTATGCGGGAATATTTTCGAATTTGAGATAAAGGGACCGGCTGAAAAGAACGGAACCGGCCGGATCCCCTAAGAACACAAACATAAGAAAAACCGTAAACCCCATCCGGTTCGGCGCTTCCGATTAAGCCGAGATGGGGTTTAAATTTATCTCATTTCGTTCCGAAACCGAAAACAATCTTTTTCCGATAAATCATCCCCGGAAATAAAATGGGCAGAGAGTCACCCATCAATTGGGGAGCGTCGGGTAGATATTGCGCTTCAAATGCCAATCCGGAGCCAACCGCCGGTCTCCGTTGATTTTCATTACCGGAGATCTGATCCAGAAATCCCCCTGAATAAAAAACGACACAAGGATAATCGGTGGATATTGTCAATGTTCTTCCGCTCTTGTTATCCGATAAAAAGACAGCCTCATCGCCTTTTGTCAAGTAAGCATGATTAAAACCTTTATTCAGTTTAAGTTGTTCATGATCGGGAAAATTCAAAAAAGCATCGCGGATTTTTCGCGGAGTTTGGAAATCAAAAGGGGAATTTTTAACATCGACATATTCGGTGGGTAAAAATTGAATGTCATTGTAATAAACCGTATCGGCATTTATTTTAAGAATATGATCGTAGGCATCCCTATTAAAATCCCCCGATAGATTCCAATAACAATGATTGGTTATATTGAGATAAGTGGGTTTGTCCGTCTCGGCGGTGTATGAAATAATGAGTTGATTCAGCCTGTTCAAGATATATTCTACCGAGACTTTCCGATTTCCCGGGAATCCGTTTTCGCCATCCGGCGCCGTATAGGAAAACCGAAGCGAAGCCTCATCTTCATTTTCCCTAAAATCGGTCATATTCCAAATAACATGGGCGAAGTTCTTTTCTCCGCCGTGCAGAGTATTGTTTCCCTCGTTTCGGCAGAGATGATACGTCTGGTCCAAAACCGGAAGGATGCCGTCTTTGATACGACCCGCTACCGGGCCGACTGTTGCCCCGGCATATATTTCATTATTCAAATAATCTTTTGGTTCCGGTAAAGTAAGCGCAATATTTTTAAAATTACCGTAACGATCCGGTGTCAAAACATAGGCAATCGAGGCACCTGCCGAATTGAATCCCACTTCAATTCCGTTTCTGTTTTTCATTCGAAAAGTCCGCATAAAGTTATTCCTTCCGTCAGGATTATTCCTTTTATGATCCTTTTTAGGGAGCACAAATGTTAGTATAGACCGAAATAATCAACCGGATATCCCGATGGTAAAAATAGCAATTTATTTAAATAGCATCGCAACATTCTATAACAAACAGTTATTATTCTGAAGTATGATGAAATCAGATATTTTTATTATTATGATATTTTCAAAGAATATCATAATAAAATTTTTAATAGTCTAATATTTACAAGATCTTCTTTCGGAAGCATAAATATTTTTTACGGTTTGGGCATATCCAAATAAAAGGTTTATATAGGATTCACACCGATGGATAACCTTCAGGAAGAGAACATTTTAGAGTTTTCAGAAATTTCAAAATATTTTCCGGGCGTCAAAGCTCTGGACAATGTTTCTTTTACCGCCCGCAGCGGTGAAGTTTTAGCATTTCTGGGAGAAAACGGAGCCGGAAAATCCACTCTTCTTAAAATTCTGAACGGCGATTACCAACCGGATAAAGGGAAATATTTGATTAATGGCGTTGAAAAGAAATTCAACTCTCCCCAGGAAGCAATCGAAGAGGGAATCAGCGTCATTTATCAGGAACGTCAGATTCTGATGGAACTGACCGTTGCCGAAAATATTTTTCTGGGAAGAATGCCGGTAAACAATTTCGGAATTATTAATGTAAAAAAAGCGAACAAGATGGCTGCCGCCATTATTAAGGATTTCGGACTGCCAATCAATCCGACCACAAAAGTTAAGGATTTGAGCATCGCCTTTCAACAAATGGTCGAAATTATGAAAGCATACAGCCGGGAAAATCTCAAAGTGATCTGCTTTGATGAGCCGACGGCAAGTCTGAGTGACTCGGAAATTGATATCCTCTTCGGAATCATCCGAAAACTGAAGAAAGAAAATAAAATCATTATTTATGTTTCCCATCGTCTAAAAGAAATTCAACAGATTACTGATCGGGTTGCCATTTTTAAAGACGGGAAATACATCACGACCATCAAGACCGGTGAAGTGTCGGAAAAAGAAATGATCAAAATGATGGTCGGCAGAGATCTGGGCGATATCTTCTTAAATCTTGATCGAAATAAAGAGATCGGAGACGTATTACTCGACGTTAAGGACGTCTCTTCGGAATTTGTCAAAGAGTGCTCTTTTCAACTGCGGAAAGGAGAGGTCCTCGGCTTCAGTGGTTTGGTAGGTGCCGGCAGGACCGAACTGATGCGTGCCGTGATCGGCGCGGATAAACGAAAAGGCGGAGAAATATCTTTGGAAGGCAAAAAGATTCATAACTCTTCGCCGAAGGAAGCAATGAAAAACGGTATCGTACTCGTTCCGGAAGACCGAAAAATGCAGGGGATTCTGTCAAATTTAAATGTTTCCGGAAATATTAATATTTCTCTGCTCGATAAGAATGCAAATAAATTCGGAATTATTGACAGCAAAAAGGAACTGCAAATTGCGGAAAAATGTATCGATGAATTTCACATCAAGACGCCATCCCCGCTAAAAAGAATAGTCGAATTGTCCGGCGGGAATCAACAGAAATGCATCGTGGCGCGCGGAATTTCCACGATGCCCAAAGTGTTGATTTTGGATGAGCCGACCAAAGGGATTGATGTCGGAACAAAATCCGAGTTTTATCAAATGATTTGTGCATTTGCAAAACAAGGGCTCGGAATCATTCTCATTTCTTCCGAATTGCCTGAAGTTTTAGGTCTTTCCGATCGAATTATTGTCATGAGATCCAGAAAAATTGTGGGTGAAATAAATCGGGAAACAGCAACCGAAGCATTGGTTTTAAGTATGAGCATGATTGACTAAATCGCTGAAAAGGATTGAAAATACCGGAAATGACTATGGAAGAAGAAAAAGGAATCAAGAAAACAATCACTCGTATAACAAACTTTATCGGCAACGATAAATTGGTATTGCTGATCGCGATTATTGTCGTTTTCGCAATGTTTACTTTTCTGAATCCCAATTTTATGAGCAAGCAGAACATCATCAATCTGTTGGTTGCCGGTTCGCTCATCGGATTGGTAGCAATCGGTCATACTTATTTAATTATTGCCGGACAAAATGATTTGTCGCCCGGCTCTTTGGCTGCTTTTTCCGGAGTCTTATGTGCCTATTTGGTGAAAATCGCGATTCCGTTAGGCATAGCGATTCTTATAACGATTGCCGCTGCCGCCGTGGTCGGTTTTTTCAATGCCTGGATGGTAAATAAAATCAAATTGGAAGCGTTCATCGCAACCTTGGTCAGCCAATCCATCATTCGTGGCTTTGCTTATATTCTTTGCGACGGGAAACCGATAGCAATCAGTAACGCAAACTTTATTAAGATCGGGAAGATGCGCTTTTTAGGCGTCCCGTTTTCCGTCTGGGTAATGATCGTCTCAATCGTCATTTTCGGATTCATCTTATCGAAAACCAAATTCGGTCGAAGCGTTTATGCGATCGGCGGGAACAAAGATGCCGCAAGGTTAGCCGGGTTGAATCCGCAAAGAATTGTGACGATATCCTTTGTAATGATGGGAATTTTCTGCGGCATCGGGGGCATCATCTTTGCGGCAAGAATGAATTCCGGACAGCCGGCCGCGAATGTAAACCTGGAATTCGATTCGATTACCGCCGTGATTTTGGGAGGAGTTTCCTTTACCGGCGGCGTCGGAAATATGGGAGGGACCATTCTGGGAATTATTCTGATTCAAGCCTTCAATACCGGCTTGATCATGGTAAATGTGCCGACTTTCTGGCAATATGTCGCCCGCGGAGCTTTGCTCTTATTTGCGCTGACTTCCGACTATATCCGGAAAGAACGACATGAAAAAGAGTTGCTGGAAGCCAGCATGAGAAATATTTGATGGTCAATAACAATACGAAAAGAAAGGTATTGTTAAATTTTTTCAGGAGGATACTGAAATGAAGAAGGTTTGTATTTTTGTTTTACTTTTAACAATGGTATTTGGCTTTGTAATGTCTGTCTCCGCCGAAGACAATAAATTAGTTGTCTACGGCATTTACAAAGCAGGTGATCAGACCTGGTTCATCGATGAAGGTGCAGCCGCTAAAAAAGCTGTTGAAGCCGCAGGCGGTGAATTCATTTTTGTCGATGCAAAGATGAGCCCCGAAGAATACCTCAAGGCAATTGATAACGCGATCGCCAATAAAGCCACCGGCATCGTTACCTGCATTCCTGACCAGACACTGTCACAGGCTGTGGTGGATAAACTCCAGGAAGCAAAGATCCCCGTTGTTGCGGCGGACGATGCGTTACAGGATGCGGATGGCAAGAAACTGGTCCCACTGGTCCCGTGGGTCGGAATCAATGCTTATGTCATCGGTGAAGCAAACGGCGAATGGCTTGCCAATTATGCAAAGGAAAATAATTTGGTAACCGATCCCGAAGTCGGCTTATTGATCCTGACCATGGATACTGTTTCCAGTTGCGTTCCTCGTGCGGAAGGTGAATATAACAAATTCACGGAACTGCTCCCCGAATTCGATAAATCCAAAATCTTTAAGTCCGATTATGACGGAACGACGGAAAAAGGAAACATCGCTGCTTCCGCAATATTTACCGCTCATCCGGAAATTAAAAAATGGCTTGTCACCGGCGCCAACGAAGAAGGTACGATCGGTGCCGTCCGCGCTTTGGAGAGCATCGGATTAGATAAAGATGCCTGCGTCGTCGGTCTCGGCGGATATTTGGCAAAAGATGAATTCAAAAAAGAAGGCGGTTCCGCTATGAAGGCTGCCTCTTACTTCTCATCCGATGC
>JALHEL010000144.1 GCA_022837205.1 Leptolinea sp. | reverse complement strand
GTTTGCTTTGACTTTTATCAAAGCATTATTCAGGTCATGTGTCAATAAGGTATTCATCCTGGGTCAAGTTTCGCGATTGACAGCCATGCTATAGTGGAAGCTGTCATGCCGGAACGGGGAAAAGAATTTCCACACTATGATCCGCTGCTGCCTGATCGGATAAGGAGACAACTTCCCAGGTTATATGAATGCGAACATCAGGGTTTGAATGCCGTGGCCCGGGTGAAGTTTTTTACTCCGGACAGCCGTTGGAGCTGGTACGCCACCGAATTCGATGGAGAGGATGTTTTCTTTGGCCTGGTTTCCGGACTTGCAGTCGAGTTAGGATACTTTTCATTGTCCGAACTTTTGTCCATTCGCGGCCCCCTGGGATTGCCGGTCGAACGCGATCTCTATTTTGTTCCCAAGAGCTTGCAGGAATTGATGAACCGTCATCAAGGCGGGTAGGATTTGATCTCCCATAGGAAATAAAGACATGTATACTGTGTCAGAGAAATTGCGTTGATCAAGGGAGAAGGGCATGAAAACTCTGATTCGGATGATTATGCTTCTTATTCTGGTACTCATTCTTATATCCGCCTGCGGCCCGGCGACTAAGGCTGTATCAGAACAAAAGTCTGCCGTCACGGAAATCCCACCCACCACCCCCACACCAACCGAAACCATACCTGCTTTGAGTCCAGTGGAGGCAGCGCTGGCTAAATATGAGGCAGGGGAAAGTTTGGATGTTAGCAATTTATCTCAAGAAGAATTTGTAGAATTTAGCGCCAAATTGGCGGAAAAGAAAAATGCTGATCGGGGGGTTAATCCGATTGTCCACCATAATGAAAAATATATTGATCCTCAAGACCTCAAATTGAAAGACTATGACGGTCATCCAAACCTCAATGAAACTATCGAAATGTTTATACCGATTGTGGGTAAGGATGAATACGGCAATTTGCAGTTCGAGAATAAAGGAGAAATTGTCACCATCCCTGGTTCAGCAAATGTCGATTGGAATATGGTTATCTCTGATCCTAATGATACAAGAATTGATTGGCCTAAAACAAAACCCGTAGATGGTGGGTTGCCAGAAGTACAAGATAAAATTGACTATTTTGGCATGGTTCTAAATCCAATGGTTTTTTTAGACAAAAAAGTGGGGGAATTAAAACTAGATGGCAAAGTTGGTCAAAATATAGACCCACTATCCACACTAGCTTTTTATGACATCGAAACTGATGTGGTCGGAAATCCTGTGCTGGCTAGAATGATTCTCACTCTTGGCCTTGACTATAACCTGTTTGAAGAAGGTGGCACTCTCGATGTACAATCATTTATGGGTCAACTCCCAGAGAACTCCTATGTCTATCAAGGTTTGCAGGAAAATGCCGTCTATTACATAGGACTAAATCCAAAACAAAAAAATACTTATGAAGAATTCGGTTATTCTTTAGATGGCTATCGAGGAATCGCAGACGGTAATAAAGTTCAAGAGATGATTACGGAGCAAGAAACAAATGATAGAGATATGATAGTTACATTTGTTAGTTTACTAATCAGAAAAACTACCAATACTGTTAAATAAATACTATTACAAAAATCGCTAAATATCTTTTTCTAACTCAGTCCCAATGACATATATATTTTGCGTATATAAGTCATTGCCATCATCCAGAGAGACAATCATCCGACCAATGTATAAAATCAGCTTGTTCCTAATTCTGCTTACCTTGATCACCGCTGCCTGCAACTCCACCGGATTGACTGCGAGTCAATCTGACGTAAAGCTGGAACAAGAAATCCCGCCCCCCACCCCCGCAGCCACCTTTACGCCGGAGATTGCTTCAGTGGAGGATTTATATAACCGATATTTCGCTGGAGAAGAAATTGATGTGAGCAGCTTATCTGAAGAAGAGTGGGTGGAGCTAAGCATCAAATTAGCAGAGAAGAAAAATGCTGATCGGGGTGTCAATGTGCTGATTTACGATTACGGTCAAGATAAGCCCACTTTCATCGATCCCAGTCAAAACAACATGATGGTCGAGTATGACGGCGTGGCCAATTTAGATAAAACCATCGAAATGTTTATCCCTATCGCTGGTAAAGACGAGCAAGGTAATCTACAGTTTGAAGTTGACGGAGAGCTAGTCACTATTGGCGCTTCAGCCGGCATAGACTGGACCATGCGAGTGAGTGAATATGGGGACCCGAGGATTGACTGGCCGATAGAAGAAATCAAGTCCCATGGCATGACTAACTTAGAAGCGTCGTTTCAATATAAAGAAAGAAAAGACATGTATATCCCTGCCATCTTGTTAGAAAAAAACTTGGGCCAACTGCAAATCACTCCCGTACCAACCCGTAGATCCACTCTCAGCTTCCTGGTTCCTGAAACAGATATCAGCGGTCAGCCTCTTTATGCCAGGAAAGTCATCGTGGTTGGCGGACCAAGCATCAGGTTCTATGAAGAGGGGTCGGATTTTAATATCAGAACTAGTGCTGTGGAACCAGAACATGGTCTCGGATTTTCCCAGGCTCTAAAATTTCTAAACGAAAACTGGACATACTACCTAGGTTTAATGGATCAAGACTATATTTATGGCGGTCTCAATCCAGAATATCTGATAAACTACCAGGGCTTAGTTTCTTCCAGTGATAGTGTAGCAGTTCTTTTTGGAGAAAAACACAATGACAAAGACATGTTGAGCCTAGCTATCCCGGGAATCATCAAAGCTAAAGTAAAATAATTTAATATTGCCACGGTTCTTTGATGCGTGTTACACTGAAGTTATGAAGTACAAACTTTGGTGGTTGCTTTTGATCATTCCTGAAAAGAAAGTATAAGTAGAAAAATAAAAGAATTTACCCTGTAACGATAAAATCCACCAATACTTAATTTATTTTCGGATCGGATCAAATTGTAGTTTTTGAATTAGCTTTTCTATCTCGTGGTTGCTGATCTTCTCGGAGCAATAAATACTTCCCAAGTCGCGCTCGATTTGTTCTTTTGCAATTGACCAATTTTTAGCGATATTATCGGAAATAATCGCTGTGCGAACTTCCTTCTTCTTCAAAAGGCTAACCGATTGCTGATAATCAACCTTGAGTTTTTCGATCAGAAAATATAGATCATAGAAGTCCCGGTATCTGGCGCGCTGAGAGGTGGCTCTGATCTTTTCGGCACAAATTTCCCGCTTATCCATCACTATAGGAGAGACATTCACTTTCCAAGCATTCTTGTATTCCTTTGCGACTCCAGGAAGAAGAATATTTTGAAAATGATCAATCTCGATTTTGATATTTCCGGGTTGCCCCAGCAGCCCCTGATATTGGAGCCGTTCGATTTTGAAGGTGAAATTAGATTGAAATATTTTCTTGGCTTGAAATATCCCGGAAGATTCCAATGTTGAGATCACTTCTTCCGATCGAAATCCACTTCCAATTGAAGTGAAGTCCAGGTCTTCGGAAAACCGCTTCTGCGGAAGATAACAGTGGTGCAAAGCCGTTCCGCCTTTGAACACCAACTGTTTCTTGATTGGGGAATTGTAAATAATCTGGATAGCGACTGCCAGGAAATAATCCTTCTCCGCGATCGGCAGGGGATATTGAAGTGTTCTCTTATTGAGCAATTCAAGCTGCTGCCGGGTCAATAGACTAATGGATGTATTTTTCGAAGTGTTGGTCATAGTATATCTTCCACTTGTGATTGTACATATTATTTTCTGAATTGCTGATCGAAGAAACACTCCTTCTGTTCTCGACAGCGGAATAAATCCGATCCGACTTCATCCCCACACAATCCAACAAAAAGCCCAGAATGCGCTGGGTCGTCAGATTAGCCTTTAGAACAAAATCAATCAATTTTTCCTGATCGATATCATCCCGGAAAGTATCCAATTTTTCCAGTACCAAGTCAGTGGAGTAGCGTCCGCGGTGGAGTTGGATCAAGTCAATCAGGGCTTTTTCTAAGCTGGCGATTTTGACCAGTTGGCCGTCGATCCGTTGGACATCCCAGCCATAAAAAAATCGCTGCTGCGTTTTGGTGAAGGTGTAGGTATACCCATCAATGACAGTGGCCTTGTATTGTTTCAGTGCAACGGAATTGATGTTGGTCAGCAATTGGTCATATAGACCATAGTATTGAAGAGCCATCTCAAAAGAGATGTAAGCCTCTTCCACCAGTACATTTACAATTGCATTGGGGGATATGGATAATTTGCCGCGGGTGCTCAAATCGGAAATTACGAAAACGCCTTTTTTGATACGTTTAAGCCAGCCTTGTTTGACGAGTTTGCTAATCCGTATTCTGGAGTATTGGACATCTTCATCCAGCAAAGAGCGTAATTGATCAAAGGAGACCACCGCGCCAAACTCAATCATGGCGGTTTCCAGAACCTCTAACTCAACCGGAGTGAGGGAAATTCTTTTCATATAGCGATAATATCATATAACTTATATTATGTATATAAGAAAAGAAGTTATACCAAGGTGAAGTAATGACCAAAAAAAGTACCCTTATTCACTTTATTATAGGATTCCAGGGACTAAGCAGCACGCCTGGGACATATCAGATTATTGAATGTTGAATTTGCACTTCGCCTTGAAAATCTGTCGTAAAAGAAAGATTGTACGACAACCGATCACTTTTTTTGTCCGCATTCCCAATCGCAGGGCTCTAAAAAGGCGAATTCCGTCTTTTTTTAAGCAGGCATGAGGGCTATTTAGCCTAAAAAGCCTTGCTTCCTGCACACTGCTCTATTACTTTTCTTTGAAATATTTCTTGTATGCGTCTATATCCAGTAAGGTTTCGGGGGAAACTTTTAGCACTTCGGCTAAGGCTAATAATTCAAAATCGGTAACTTGCCTGATCCCGGCTTCTATTTTTGATAAAGTTCCACGACTTATTTTCCAACCATTAGTTTCCAATCTAGCAGCCAGCTCCTTTTGCGACAAAGCGGGCTTGTAATTACGCCTTACCTCTCTCACTTTATTTCCAACCACATTTTTCATATCCCCACATTCTATTTTTTGAACCGCAATTATTTGCTCCATTGGCGGAGCAAGCGTGCTATAATGAAAATATCCTATGGGAGGAAAAGAGAGCTTCTTTGACGCTTACCAGGTTGGCAAATTGAAGGCAAAGAACAGAGCCAAAGATGCCCTGTTGGA
>JALHEL010000143.1 GCA_022837205.1 Leptolinea sp. | reverse complement strand
TTGATTGTACCGGTTGCGCTCGAGCAAGGTTCCAAATTCGCGATTCGCGAAGGCGGGTTGACCGTCGGCGCCGGTGTGATTACTGAAATCGAAGGATAACGGGAAGAAAGCAAGAAAATGGCAAAGCAAAAGATTCGTATTCGTCTGAAGGCGTTTGATCACCGGATTTTAGATCAATCCGCAAAACGCATTGTTGATACCGCCGAACGCAGTGGCGCTCATGTCGTAGGCCCCGTACCGCTTCCGACCCGAATTGAACGGTTTACCGTTCGCCGGTCAACTTTTATCGATAAAGATTCTCAGGAACATTTTGAAATTCGGACTCACAATCGAATGATCGATGTGTTGGATCCGGATTCAAAAACTATCGACATGCTGATGAGGTTGAATCTCCCGGCGGGTGTGGATATCGAAATCAAAATGTAATCTGTCGAAAAAACCAAAAAAAGCCGGAAATCTCCGGCTTTTTTTAATTATTCCTTATCAGGATTAAACTAATTTTGCACTTAATGTTATTTCGGGAACCGCCGACAACGCTTTTGAGATCGGACAATTTTTCTTTGCGATCAGAGCTTGTTCCTGAAACACTTTATCGCTGATTCCGGGGACATCCGCTTCCGTCTCCAATTCTATTTTCGAAATCTCCGGACCGGCAGCGAGATTGACTTTGGCAGTTGTGGTAATCTTCCGTGGTGTGAATCCGGCATCGGTTAAAAGGGAAGATAAAAACATCGTAAAGCAGCCGGCATGTGCAGCCGCAATCAATTCTTCGGGATTGGTGCCGGGTTCTTCTTCGAACCGTGATCCGAATGAATATTTTCCTTCAAAAGCACCGCTTCCGAGCATCATCCTACCTTTTCCCTCTTTTAGTGAACCTTCCCATATTGCTTGTGATTTTCTGGTGGGCATTTTTATTCTCCTTTTAATTTAGATCAAAACCTTAATTTTTATTTTATCCCGATTCGTTCAAATATCGGATATTTCCGGATGAAGAAGATCCGTAAAACTCTGTCTTTAAATCAAGTAGAATAGAATTGCAATGTTTAATAGTCTGCTTGAAATCTGAATGGACAGGAATAATGAAAGAATGAATCTAACACGAAAACAATGGATTTCTCTGATTTTTATCGGGTTGACCGGACAACTTGCATGGATGATCGAGAATATGTATTTGAATTTATTCATGTATCAAACCGCCTCAACCGATCCTCATTATATAGCGTTGATGGTTTCTGCCAGTGCGGTTGTCGCAACTTTAACGACACTGTTGATGGGAAATTTATCCGATCGATTCGGCAAGCGGAAAGTATTTATATCGGCGGGGTATATTTTATGGGGAATTTCAATTATTCTGTTTAGTTTTGTGAACCGAGAAAATATTCAGGCACTGTATCCATTTGCTAACGCTTCCGTTGTCGCCGCATATGGAATCGTTGTTCTGGATTGTATAATGACTTTTTTCGGTTCCACAGCCAATGACGCGGCGTTTAACGCTTATGTCACGGATATTACTGTTCCGACCAATCGCGGCAAAGTTGAATCTGTATTAGCCACTTTCCCCTTGATCGCTATGTTAATCGTATTTGGCTGCTTTGATCCGATCGTACAACAGGGAAACTGGAATCTTTTTTTCAGAATAGCCGGCGGGATTGTATTGGCGGTGGGATTCCTTTCTCTGTTTTTCATTAAAGAAGTGCCGGTTGAAAAGAAAAAGGGTAATTTTTTTGCGGAATTGTTCTATGGATTTACTCCCGCTTCTTTTCATGAGAATAAAAATTTGTATATTATCATGATTGCATTTTGTATATTCGGAGCCGCTTTCCAAGTATTTTTTCCGTATTTGATTATTTACATTCAACAATTCTTATTTATAGAGAATTATGCATTGATTTTAGGAACGATTTTGATTATCGCTTCTTTGATCAGCATTTTAATGGGCCCGGTGATCGATAAATACGGCAAAATGGAAGTCATTTATCCGGCGATTATCACAATGCTGATCGGTTTGGTCGGGCTATTTTTCTCGCGCCGAAACATTCCGGTGACTTTTTGGGGGATCATTATGATGTCGGGATATATGATGATTAGCGCAACTCTTTCCGCGCTTATTCGAGATTTTACCCCGCCCGGGAAGGTAGGTGTTTTCCAAGGCGTTCGGATGATTTTTACCGTTATGCTGCCGATGGTTATCGGACCGTACATCGGAGCATGGCTTATTAAATCTAACGGGGGAATCTATGAAGAACTCGGGCAGACAAAGAATATTCCTACTCCGGATATTTTTCTTGTTTCTGCTTTCGTGTTGTGTTTTATCGTAATTCCACTCTATTTCCTCGGGAAAAACCAACATGAAAACAAGATGGGGGAATAACCTAAATCCGGATGCCATTCTGAGCGAATACCCGCGGCCGCAGATGGTACGGGATCATTATTTAATACTGAACGGTTTTTGGAACTACGCGATAACAGAATCATCCGAGCAACCGGCTCAGTTTGACGGTGATATTCTTGTTCCGTTTTCTCCCGAATCGGAACTGAGCGGTGTCAATCGCATATTGACGAAAGATCAATATTTATGGTATCGAAGAGAAATCGTCCTTCCCGATGATTTTTTACTTGATCACCTGCTGCTGCATTTCGGAGCGGTTGATCAAAAAGCGACGGTATATCTTAACGGAATTGAAGTCGGTTCTCATTTAGGCGGATTTACGCCTTTTTCACTCGATATAACCATGGCATGGCAGAAAAATGACAGAAATATATTAACGGTAAAAGTACAAGACACTACAGATTTTTCATGGAATACTCGCGGGAAACAGCGTTGGAAGCCCGGCGGAATTTGGTACAGCCCGCAGTCCGGGATTTGGCAAACGGTATGGTTGGAAAGCGTCCCATACGATTTTATTCAATCCATACAAATTACCCCTGATTTCGATGCCGCCTGTGTTAGGTTTTTCATTTGTTCCGAACGAAACTTACCTTGTCTCCTTGAAATCAGCGGGAGCGAATTCCGATTCCCATCGAATGAACCGGTGACCGTACCGATGCCGAATTTTATTCCCTGGACTCCCGATCAACCTTACTTATATTCGTTTACGGCTCAATTGGCCGATGATAAAGTCAACGGTTATTTCGGAATGCGAAAATTTTCAGTCGGTTCGGATTCCGATGGGACGAAACGATTTTTCTTGAATAATCAACCGATATTTTTATCCGGTTTATTGGATCAGGGATATTATAGTGATGGATTGTTAACGGCTCCATCGGATGAAGCAATGATTTATGATATCCAAACCGCAAAATCAATGGGATTCAATCTATTGAGAAAGCATGTAAAGATTGAGCCTTTGCGTTGGTATTACCATTGTGATCGTCTCGGTATGATCATTTGGCAGGATATGCCTAACGGAGGGAAAGCTTATAAAGATTGGTTAATTTCCGCTCCGGTAGTGGTGAATTTTCGTATCAATGACCGTCATTATAAATGGTTGGGAAGAAAAGAAAAAGCGTCGCGGGAACAATATCTTGTCGAACTGGAGGAAATGATTCGGCATCTGTACAATGTCGTTTCAATCGGAATGTGGGTTCCTTTCAACGAAGGGTGGGGACAATTTGATGCTGTTGAAGTGACAAAGCAGATACAAAAAACGGATCCTTCGCGAACAATCGATTCGGCCAGCGGCTGGTTTGATCAATTTACCGGAGATTTTTTAAGCAGACATGTTTACTTTAAGAAATATCGATATAAAAAAGATAAATTGAACAGAGCGGTTATTTTGTCGGAATTTGGCGGATACAGTTATCGTGTGGAAGGGCACGTTTACAGTGAAAATAATTTCGGCTACAAACAGTTTAAAAGCGAAGAAGAATTTCAAAAAGCTTTTATTTCGCTCTATGAAAACGAGGTTATCCCTTTTAAAGTGAAGGGATTGACTGCCGCGGTTTATACACAACTTTCCGATGTCGAAGATGAATTGAACGGATTATTATCTTATGATCGTGAGGTGATCAAGATTTCCCCCGAAATTGTTCGGGAAATCAATCAAAGATTATTATCCTAAATTTATAATTTCCATAGAGAATATAAATTTAAAAAGTCGAATTAGAAAGAATGATTGTTTTAATCCATCAACTTTGATTTCGCAATGATGATATTATCAAATTTTATTGCTAACAATTTCTTTGCGTGCTATAATGCAAAAATACATTTATAAGTCTGAAAGCGTTTGGAAAACCGGAGTATTCCGGAATCAATCTATCGGAGGAGCTATGAAAAAATTTTTTTCGTTGGTAATTCTGTTAATTGTCGTAATTTCGGCAGTCGGTTTTGCTCCTGTAACACAGGATGAAAATGTGGTTACATTTGGAGTATTTGAACCTCTGACCGGTGAAAATGGCGGGGGCGGATACCAGGAAGTTTTGGGAATTCGCTATGCCAATAAGGTTTATCCGACCGTTGAAGCCGGCGGAAAAACTTATACGATCAAGCTCTACGAGGTGGATAATAAGAGTGATAAAACCGAAGCCGTAACCGCCGCACAGAATATCGTCAGCAAAAATGTGAATGCGATTATCGGTTCTTATGGTTCGGGCGTATCTATTGCCGCAGGCGCGATTTTCGAGGAAGCTCAGATTCCGGCGATGGGAGCCTCTTGTACCAACCCGCAGGTGACTTATGGAAATGATTTCTATTTCCGAGTTGCTTTTCTTGATCCGTTCCAAGGGACAGTAATGGCCAATTACGCATTCCAGAATGGCGCAAAAACTGCGGCAGTGATTACTCAACTCGGCGATGATTATTCGTCCGGATTGGGAAAATTCTTTGTTGACGCGTTCAAAAAATTAGCCGGTGATGCCGCTATCGTCGCCGAGGAACAGTTCCAGACGAATCAGACGGATTTCAAAGCTATTCTCGGGAACATTAAAGCGAAGAATCCGGATGTTATTTTTGCTCCTTCTTCCATTGTGACCGCCCCGTTGATCATAAAACAGGCGCGTGAAATGGGCATTACGGCAAAAATTATGGCGGGAGACACCTGGGAAAATGCGACAATTATTGAAAATGCCGGTAAAGATGCGGAAGGTGTTGTTTTATCTACGTTCTTTGATGAAGCCGATCCGGCTACCGAAGAAGCAAAGAAATTTGTGGAAGGGTTTAAACC
>JALHEL010000142.1 GCA_022837205.1 Leptolinea sp. | reverse complement strand
CCGCATTATCGGAGATTCTCCGAAAAATTCTGACCGATCTTTATACGGTTACGATAGCGGCATGGAAAAAATCCTTGAACCAACCTGCCGGAAAAGAGAATCAGGTCATCTTCTGGTTGTTGATATTAGTCTGTTTTTTCCTCTTTGCTTATTCTCTCAGACGGTTTCACAACCGAGAAGGGAATAAACAACCGGCGGCGATCGAAAATGAGAAGATTCAATTTTTGATCACCGGACTGGTCGCTTTGTTGGCAGCCGGTATTCCGTATTGGGTGACAATGATCAATATCGAACTCAATTTCCCTTGGGACCGGCCGACCATTTCTTTCAGTGTCGGTGTCGCTATGTTGATCAGCGTCGGAATTTCGTTTATTTTCCAAAACAAATTTCAAACCTTGGTCACCGCGTCGCTGATCGCATTCGCTATCGGCTCCCATTACACCAACGCCCTGGTCTATCGTAATGAAGCCGAAAAGATGAACGATTATTTTTGGCAACTTGCTTGGCGAGCGCCGCAATTACAACCGGGGACAATTTTGGTTTCCGAACAGATTCCGCTCGATCGCTACAGTGATAATGATCTGACACCGATTGTCAATTGGCAATATGCACCTGCTTTAAAAGGGAATACTTATCAATATAAATATTTTGATTTGGATTTGCGCAGC
The DNA here is from genome assembly GCA_022837205.1 of Leptolinea sp. Lineage (GTDB taxonomy): Bacteria > Chloroflexota > Anaerolineae > Anaerolineales > Anaerolineaceae > Flexilinea. The sequence continues at coordinate 4,516 of JALHEL010000142.1, read as the reverse complement.
GAGACTTATTTTCGGGATCTCCGACCCGGTCAGCCGATTAAGCATGATTATCGCAGTCATCACTTTGAATCGGACAGCAGTCACGTTCTGGCATTATTTTACAAAAAAGGTTCCTGCCTTTGGACGATTACCGAATCGGAAGCCGAATATCCCGGGTTACCGGAAAATATTGTTCATGTGGCCGGAATTTCCGATATCAATTTGATTCGGTCCGATTCGGCCGTTCAAGCCGTGCCGCCGTCTCCGATCGGAAAAGAACCGGATCACGGATATTGCTATTATTTTCAGGAAATCAACCGCGCTTTTCAGAATCATGACAGAGAAACAGCCTATCAAGCCGCGGATACCGCGTTAAAAATGGGATTATCCTCGCAGGATCCTTTGGATTTTATCCCGGCGGTGAAAGCATTAATCTTAGGCGAAGATTGGTCCCGAGCCGCGGAGTTAAGTAAAAAAGTCATCATGAACCCGGAGAATCTGCCTTTTTTGTGCGAGCAAATATCCGGGATTCCCGAAACAGTCAATCAACCGGAATATACCGAAATGCTGAAAACAATAGGTTGTGTAACTCAATAAAAAATCAAACCGACAAGGAAACAGGACGAAGAATTATGAATAAATTTATAGGATATCGATGCAGTCTCTGCGGAAAGGAATTTGATGCCTCTTATTCGGGTTATGTCTGTGATGCGGATCAGGGAAATTTGAACGTGATCCTTAATTACGATCAAATCCGAAACTCGATCGATCCGAAACAAATCTTTCAATCCGCCGAACCTTCTCTGTGGCGTTACGCACCGTTGTTGCCCGTCGAGGATCCCGGATTTTTCGGGACCCCGCTTCATTCTGCCGGATGGACTCCGGTTTATGATGAGCCCCGGTTGGCAGCAAAAATCGGCGTCCGTAACCTTTGGATCAAAGATGATGGACGAAATCCGACCGCTTCTTTTAAAGATCGAGCCAGCGCCGTTCTGATTGCCCGAGCGAAAGAAATAAATGCCAAAACCATTGTCACCGCTTCCACGGGAAATGCGGGAGCGGCTTTGGCAGGGATGGCTGCTGCCAGCGGATGGCATGCCATTATTTTTGCCCCCAAATCGGCACCGCCGGCAAAAATCGCACAGCTTCTGGTTTTCGGCGCCGAGGTGATTTTGGTAGATGGAAATTATGACAGCGCTTTTGACCTTTCCGTATCCGCCGCAGAACGATACGGTTGGTATTGCCGTAACACAGGTTACAATGCTTTTACCGCAGAAGGCAAAAAAACCGCCGCTTTTGAAATTTGGGAACAAATTATTTCTAAACAAAACACATCATCCGCCCCATTAAATGTCTTTGTTTCCGTCGGAGACGGAAATATTATTTCCGGGATTCATAAAGGATTCAGCGATCTTAAAGAGCTGGGGTGGCTTCCTCAGATGCCACGCATTTTCGGGGTCCAGTCAGAGAAATCATCCGCCGTTTATCAGGCATGGGCAAAAGGCAGCGAAGAGATTATCCCGGTTCGTGCGACGACATTTGCCGATTCCATCTCCGTGGATCTGCCTCGGGACGGCGTGCGCGCGGTTCGAGCGGCAACGAAAACCGGCGGAGCTTTCATTGCGGTTTCGGATGAAAGTATTTACCGTGGGATCTCCGAACTCGGTAAAATCGGGGTTTTCGCCGAACCGGCCGGGGCTGCAGCTTATGTCGGAATGGAAAAAGCAGCGGAAGAAGGATTGATCGGACCGGATGACGATGTGGTGGTAATAAATACCGGAAGCGGATTGAAAGACATTCGCTCCGCCATGAAAGCAACCGGGGAAGCGGTGATTATCGAGCCCAGTCTTGCCGCTTTGGAAAAATATCTGAAAGCGAAAGGGAATTAGCCCTTCCAAAAAAAGGATTGCAATATGAAACCTACTTATTCTGTGATCGTCCCGGTTTACAACGAAAAGGAAAGCCTCCCGGTTTTATATGAACGGATGGTTTCCGTAATGGATCAAACCGGCGAACCTTGGGAATTGATACTGGTGGATGACGGATCCTTTGACGGATCATCCCAAATCATGCGGGAACTTTCTCAAAAAGACCCTCGTGTCCGGGTTATCTTTTTTGCCCGTAATTTCGGCCATCAGATTGCGGTGACTGCCGGTATGGATCACGCTTTGGGCGACGCGGCAATTGTAATCGATGCCGATCTTCAGGATCCGCCTGAGGTAATCTTGGAATTAATCGAAAAATGGAAGGAAGGGTACGAAGTTGTTTATGCCGTAAGAACAGGAAGAGAAGGGGAATCGTGGTTTAAGAAAGAGACAGCTTCCGTTTTCTATCGCTTAATTTATAAAATAACCGATGTGAAAATTCCGTTGGACGCCGGCGATTTCCGTCTGTTAGATCGCAAAGTCTTGGACGTGATGAATTCCATGCGAGAGAAACATCGATTCCTACGGGGAATGTCGGCATGGGTAGGTTATAAGCAAATCGGTGTTCCGTATCAACGAGCTCCACGCTATGCGGGAAAGACCAAATATCCGTTGAAAAAAATGATCCTGCTGGCTTGGAACGCAATTACGGGTTTTTCTTACGTCCCGCTGCAAATTGCGATGATTCTCGGCTTCATCGTTGCATTCATCAGTATCTTACTGATCATCGTTGTTATTATTCTGCGCATTAACGGCAATGAATTAGTCGGACAGGCAACGACATTAATCTCAACTTTATTCCTCGGCGGCGTTCAGTTGATTTGTTTGGGAATCATTGGCGAATATTTGGGACGGATCTATGATGAAGTAAAAAATCGACCTCTCTATATTGCTGCAGAAATTACTCCCTCCATCTATGACGAAGACTCGGAAAAGCCATCCGAACAGGAAAGAAAAGAATAAATTTACGGGAGGAATCATTTATTCGATACAGAATATCAGAATGTCAAAAAGATTATATAAGTTTTAGTTATCTAAAACGAGACCTGCAAACAAAACAAACTATTAAGAAATAAGAGGAAAAAAATGGCACGAATTGATTTAACAATCAAAAAAGATCGCTTGGAGCACGCTGTTGAACGCGCTCGGCAAAGAAATATTATCATCCCAACCTTTGAAGAACAGATTCATCCGGAATTAGTTCCGGAGAAAATCAAAAATGAGTTAAAGTCTATCGGTTTATGGGATATTCATCCGCGAAACCTTTATCGAATCACCTGGAAAAACGAACCGGTTGAAAAAGGCGGAACCTTCGGTGATGTCAATTATATAGAATTGCCTTCCAGCCTGACCGGCGTCGATGCCAGAATCGTTGCCTTGGTGGGGAAATGGTTCCCGACCGGTGCCCATAAAGTCGGTGCGGCGTTTTCCTGCCTGGTTCCCAGACTGGTAACCGGACAATTTGACCCGACGGAAGAGAAAGCGGTTTGGCCCTCCACCGGGAATTATTGTCGCGGCGGAGCTTATGATTCCGCATTGCTGGCATGCAAATCCATCGCGATTCTTCCGGAAGGAATGAGCCGAGAACGCTTCGCCTGGCTGGAAAAAGTCGCCGATGAAGTGATCGCCACCCCCGGAACTGAATCAAATGTGAAAGAAATCTTTGATAAATGCTGGGAATTAAGAAAATCGGGCGAAAAATTGATGATTTTTAATCAGTTCGAGGAACTGGGTAACTATCTTTGGCATTACCATGTAACCGGAAATGCCATGCGGGAAGTTTGGGAAAAATTAATGAGGAAAAACGACCGACTGGCCGGAATATGCTCCAATACGGGTTCCGGCGGCACAATCGCCTGCGGAGATTATCTCAAAACACTCCACCCGAATATGAAGATCGTCGCCAGCGAAGCTTTGCAATGCCCGACTTTATTAATGAACGGTTTCGGCGCTCATCGGATTGAAGGAATCGGCGATAAGCATGTTCCTTGGATCCATAATGTCCGCAATACAGACTTCGTAACTTCAATCGATGATAATGCTTGTGTTCATTTGCTGAGGCTCTTCAATGAACCGGAAGGAAAAAAGTACTTGGTAGAAAAAGGCGTTCCGAAAGAAATCGTCGAACAACTCAACCTGTTGGGAATCTCCAGCGTAGCCAACTTGCTGTCGGCGATTAAGTTTGCCAAATACAATGAACTGACCGGCGAAGATATGGTGATGACCGTTTTCACCGATTCGGTCGACATGTATACAACCCGGTTGGCCGAATACAACGAAGAATTCGGACCGTTTACCCGTGATGATGCCTCTTACGCATTCGGTCGCTATTTGATGGGTGAAAATACATCGAATATGCTGGAATTGTCCTATTATGATCGGAAACGGATTCACAATTTGAAATATTACACATGGATTGAACAGCAGGGCAAGACGTCCGAAGAATTGAATGCCCAGTGGTATGACCGCAATTATTGGACGGAAATCGCCGCCCAAAAAGATGAAATCGACACTTTGATTAAATCCTTCAATGAACAGGTTGGCTTACTGTAAATCAGAGGAATGCGGCATTTATATTCCATAGCCGTACATTCAGAAAGTCCCGCATCGAT
>JALHEL010000141.1 GCA_022837205.1 Leptolinea sp. | reverse complement strand
CGGTTATGTGCTTGAAACCGGTGAGATTGTGCTAAACGGTACGGGTGAAGAGTTAATGAATGATCCGAAGGTGCAGGCGGCTTATTTGGGCGGAGAGTCAGAAGAAGAAAAACGCAACAAAGGCGAATATTATTTTTAACGGAATTCTCAGTACAAAAAAGGGAGCGGAAATTTCCGCTCTCTTTTTGTAAATTGAATAAAATTTCTTTTATGTGAGATTTTCGAAACAGATCGTTCGTTAATCGAGATCGGAAAGAAAAGGGCGGCGATTCAAAGATCCGAATTGATTTTGACCCGGAAAATCACCCCTTCTGATAGAATTGGTTCATTGACTGACTCTAATTCTGGTTATAAAGGATCGATGGAATGAGTAATTTTTCATGTAAGATGTTTGATAATCTGATCTTAAAATCGCCGTTGATTCTGGCATCCGGCATTTCCGGTAACAGTGACGGTTTATTGATTCGAGCCGCCAAATCAGGTGCGGCCGCCGTTACCACAAAAGGTGTCACACTGAAATATCAGAAAGGTGCGGAAAATCCTGTCTCCACAGATTGGGGCCCGGGTCTGATCACCAATTTAGGCTTAAGCAACCCGGGAATCGAATCCATGGCCTATATGATAAAAACATTCCGAAATGAAATGGGAGATCAAACGATACCGATATTTGTAAATATCCACGGTGAAAGTGCGGAAGAATATGCTGAAATCGCACGGTTGATCGCCCCTTCCCACCCCGATTTGCTGGAAATTGATTTACCGTTCCCGGATGAAACACTGGCTCAGGAAATTACGCATGCAGTCATCGAAAACGCTTCCGGAATTCCGATTTCGGTGAAAATATCTGCCGATTATCCGAAAATAGGACAATTGGCAAAAGTTATAGAAGATGCCGGAGCCGATGCCATCTCGGCAATCAATTCAATGAAAGGATTGATCGTGGATGCTTACGCGGCAAAGCCTTTTCTTTCCTCCGGAGTCGGCGGAATCAGCGGTCCGGCGATTAAACCGATTGCCTTATACTGTATTTCGGAAATTTATCAGGCTGTAAATATTCCTGTCATCGGAACCGGCGGGGTATTAACCGGCTTGGATATGGCGGAAATGATGATGGCGGGAGCAACGATTGTAGGCATCGGGTCCGCCCTGTATTATTCGGGATATGGTGCATTCTCCCAAATCATGAATGAATTCGAAACATTTATGAAATCCGAAGGATATCAATCCGCTTCGGAGTTAGTCGGAAAAATATGGCGGTAAACCGATGGAAAAAACAATCTTAAATAAAGAAAAAAGATCACATGTGTTTACAATCGATCGAATTCGTTACGAAAACGAGATGACGAGCAGCTTCATCATGAAAGAATCCTTGGAAGGTGAGCCGGGACAATTTCTTTTGCTCTGGCTGCCGGGAGTCGGTGAAAAACCGTTCAGCATCGCCGGCACCCATCCTTTGGTCGTCACCGTTGCGGATGTCGGGAAACTGACCCACGAAATTCATGCGTTAAAACCGGGAGATCGAGTTTGGATCCGCGGCCCGTTTGGACAGGGATATCAGGCTTACGGAACAGATGCTCTCTTGGTAGGCGGAGGATATGGTGCCTCTCCGTTGTTGTTCCTTGCGCAGGCTCTGATTGAAAAAGGGATTCGTGTTCAGGTGTTTTTAGGGGCACGAACAAAAGATCTGTTAATTCTGAAAGATCAATTTGAAGAACTCCCGCTGAAAATGTATATAACAACGAATGACGGTTCCTGCGGTATCCAGGGATTTGTCACTGTCCCACTGGAAGAATCGATTCTGAATTTGCCGGATCCGCAGGATGCCTGTGTGTATGCCTGCGGGCCGAAGGGAATGCTGATGGGCATCGATGCACTCTGTGAAAAATATAATATAGCCAGACAACTTTCCTGGGAAGCCATTATGCGTTGCGGGATGGGACTCTGCGGAAATTGTAAAATTGAAATGCCCGATACCTGGGACGAGCCGTCCGATAAACCCGGCAGTAAAAAAGCTTGGTTGGTATGCCGGGACGGACCGACCAGTTTTACCAAATAGGCTTTCGCATCATCACCATTGGAAATATTTTAATGATTCGATTCTTAAGTTTTCAAACGCCCTCTATGATATAATTTTTGATCGAGCAAGTCCGTTATCAAAAACATAATCATCGGAGTGATCTATGAAACTTACAACGCGTACAATTGTTGCAATCGGAATCGGCGCTGCTGTATTCCTCGTATTGAATCGTTTCGTGGCTATTCCAAGCGGAATCCCCAATACAACCATTAACACGGCTTATGCATTTTTGGCTTTCATGGCTGTGATTTTCGGTCCGATCGCCGGCGCTTTGATCGGCTTTATCGGCCACGCATTAACGGATGCCATTTCATACGGATCGGTTTGGTGGAGCTGGGTGATTGTCTCGGCTTTGGTCGGATTTGCAATCGGCTTATGCGCCAAAAAAATCAATATCGAAGACGGCAAATTCGAAAAGAAAGAAATCCTCACTTTTAATATTTACCAAATAGTAGCGAACCTGATCGGTTGGGGAGTGATCGCTCCGGTTCTGGATATCTTGATCTATGCCGAGCCGTCAGATAAAGTATTTACTCAGGGAATTGTTGCGGGAATCGCAAATATCGTCACCGTAGCAGTCCTCGGAACCGCATTTCTGGCAATTTATGCTCGATCACGAACAAAACCGGGAAGTTTAAAACAGGAGTAAAATCATTTCTGTCGATTCGGAGGGTGTCCTCTATTAAACTTTTGGACACCCTTTATTTTTTATAAGGACATTCAACGAAATTATTTTCATGTCTGAACCAGTTATCGAATTCAAAAATTACAGTTTTCATTACCGAGCCCAAGAAAAACCAACTTTATATAATATCGACCTCCGGATCACTAAAGGTGAAAAAATCTTAATTGCCGGACCATCCGGAAGCGGTAAAAGTACGATCGTCCATTGTATCAACGGATTAATACCGCATTATTACAAAGGAGAAAGTACCGGCGAATTGTTAATTCACGGAGAAAAAGCCGAAAATTTAAAAATTTTTGATCGATCGAAGATTATCGGAACGGTTCTGCAAGATTCGGACGGCCAATTTGTCGGCCAATCGGTAGGGGAAGATATTGCTTTCGCACTTGAAAACGAATGCACCCCGCAACCGGAAATGAAAGATATTGTAGATCGCGTCAGTAAAATCGTAAATATTAACCACCACTTGGAAAACGCCCCTCAGGAAATTTCGGGGGGTCAAAAACAGCGTGTTTCGTTGGCGGGAGTTCTGGTGGATGACGTTGACATCTTGCTGTTCGATGAACCATTGGCAAATTTAGATCCGGCAACCGGCCGTTATACAATGGAATTGATCGATCGTCTTTCAAAAGAGACGGGCAAAACAATTATCATCGTTGAGCATCGTCTGGAGGATGTTCTTTGGTGTCCGATTGATCGTGTCATTGTGATGAATGACGGACGTATCGTGGCGGATGAACCGCCGGATCAAATTCTTTCAACAGGATTACTTCGTCAATATGGTATTCGGGAGCCGCTTTATATAACCTCACTTTCTTATGCCGGAATACAAATTACACCCGAAATGCATCCATCCCATATCAACACGCTCAAAATGGATGCCGTGCGCCAACCGCTCCTTCGCTGGTATCAACAGATTCCACCTTCGGAGGCGGAATCACAAGCCGAATCGATTCTTTCGCTGCAAAATGTCAGTTTTTCCTATGACGGCCTTCATGAAGTGCTGCATCATATCCGTTTCGACATTCATAAAGGAGAAATGTCCGCAATCGTCGGTAAAAACGGTGCGGGAAAGAGTACCCTTTGTAAACTGATCTGCGGTTTCGAAAAACCATGCTCCGGTGATATTATCATGAACGGAAAGAACCTGAACGGGGTATCGATTCGCGATCGTGCAAATACCGTCGGATACGTCATGCAAAACCCCAATCAGATGATTTCCAAAGTATTGATTCGGGAAGAGGTCGGACTGGGATTAAAACTTCGGGATGTCGATCCCCAAGAAATCGAGGAAAGAGTTAATGCCGTATTACAAATCTGCGGCCTGTATCCTTTCAGAAATTGGCCGATCTCGGCATTATCATATGGGCAAAAAAAGCGGGTAACGATCGCTTCCATCTTAGTCTTAGAACCGCAGATTATTTTATTGGACGAACCGACTGCCGGACAGGATTTCCGCCATTACACCGAAATTATGGAGTTTCTGCAAACTCTTCAAGAGCGGGGATTGACAATTCTTTTGATTACTCATGATATGCATCTGATGCTGGAATATACCCGACGTGCCATCGTTATTGCCGACGGTCGTCTTATTTGCGATGACAGCCCCGCTCGTGTCCTGTCGGATCTCAATATTATCCGACCGGCGGATCTGAAGGAAACCAGTTTATTTACCTTAGCTGAAAAAGCCTGCTTAGATGACCCGCTGAACTTTGTCCAATGTTTCATCGATTATGATAGGAGGGTCCGGAAAACATGGCATCAGTAAAAATGCTTTCGTATATTAAACGGGATTCTCCGATTCATCGCCTGTGCGGCGTGACAAAATTATATACATTTTTGGTTTGGACAATCGTTTGTATGCTCAGCTATGATACGCGTGTGTTGCTTGTGGTCATGGCTCTGAGTATCATTATTTTTTATTTGGCAAAAATCAAGTTGGAGGAAGTCCGTTTTGTTTTGTTGTTTATTTTATTCTTCCTGTTGCTGAACAATATTACGATTTACCTTTTCTCTCCGGAAGAGGGAGTCAAGATTTATGGGACTCGCCATGTTCTTTTCCAATTTACAAACCGCTATACGGTTACCAAAGAACAGCTTTTTTATTTATTCAATGTAACGTTAAAGTATTTCACGGTCGTCCCGATTGCCCTGCTGTTTATCGTCACAACAGATCCGAGCGAATTCGCCTCATCGCTTTCACGAATCGGTATTTCTTACCGTATATCCTATGCGGTTTCCATCACGTTGCGATACATTGCGGACATCCAAAGTGATTATCATAACATTTCCCAATCTCAACAAGCACGCGGCGTCGACTTGTCCAAAAATGTCCCACTCCGGAAACGAATAGCCGGAATTTCGAGCATTGCCGTCCCGTTGATTTTTTCGAGTCTGGATCGAATCGAATTAATCAGCAATGCAATGGATCTGCGGGGATTCGGGAAAAAAGAAAAACGGACCTGGTATTGCGCC